>JADGOA010000232.1 GCA_017883215.1 Thermoanaerobaculia bacterium
TACTCCGAGCTGACCCGGCGGGTGGCGAAACGCCTCCGGGAGGTTTCGCCCAACTCATTCTCGATCTGGGGCGGCATCCATCCGATCATCTATCCCGAGAACGCCGTTCAGGCAGATGTCGACGCAATCTGCAACGGTGAGGGGGAGTTCGCTTTCGAGGAGTTCTTCGAGAAATATCGCTCCGGCCGCGATTTCACCGACGTCCGGAACATGTGGTTCAAACAACGAACGGGCGAGATCCGACGGAATTCGTTCCGGCCGCTCATGACCTCGGCGGAGCTCGATACGCTGCCCTTCTCGAAGTACGCAGGCGCGGAGTCAATTTTCCGTCCCGATGCGGGATTCGTCCCCGTCACACGCGGCGACTACCTCGCCAACAACGGCCTCGCCTACCAGGCCATCTGGTCGATCGGCTGTCCGCTCCACTGCACGTTCTGCGGCAACACGGTCTTCATCGCCAACGACCCCGCGTACAAGAAATTGCGACATCCCAGCGCGAGCTGGATGATCAACGAGGTGCTCCAGGCAAAGAAGAAGCACCCCCACATCAGCTCGGTCCTGTTCCATGACGACAGCTTCATGGCCATTTCCCTTAGCGAGCTGACCGATTTCGCCACGCGGTGGCGCGAGAATGTGAAGATGCCGTTCTGCGTCTACGGCGTGATCCCGAGTTACGTACAGCGGGACAAATTCGAGGTCCTTACCTGGGCCGGTATGAACCGCGTGCGAATGGGGATCCAGAGCGGCAGCGAACGCCTGCTGAATTTCTATCGCCGCCCCACGCCGGTTCCGCGCATCGAGCAGGCGGCCGCCACGATCGCCGAATTCTCGAAGTACCACATCAATCCGGCCTACGACATCATCGTCGACAATCCCGTCGAGACACGCCAGGACGTGGTCGATACGCTCGAGCTGATCTACAGGCTGGCCCGCCCGTTCACCTGCAACATTTTCTCGTTGCGTGTCATACCGAACACGCAACTCGAGCAGCAGATGAAGGAGCACGGGATCGATCTCGATCTCATCAACGAGAACTACACGGCGCTGCGGCCGACGTTTGCCAACGTCGTGCTCTATCTGTTGCTGATCGTGCGGCCGCCGCGCTGGATCTTCGAGCGACTCCTCGCGCGTGTCCGTGCATATGGCGAGCCGCAGAGCTCACATCCGATTCTCATCCGCCTTATCCGCATTCCGTGGTTGCTCAAACAGGGAATGCGACATCTCCGTTTCGGCGAGTTCTCCGTGATCACCGGGTATACCGGATACCTGCTGTGGCGGGTCGGCCTTCTGAAGGTCTGGCTCCGGCTGGCGGTGCGCAAACTCGACCTGCCGGCAGGAAAGGCGCCGTTGATCAGCGCTTAGCCGCGCGGCGTGGTTTCGTAACCGCGTACGGCCTCGCTACGCGCTTCTTTGCCGCATCCACCGCAGCACCGCTCGAGCTCCGCGTGCATCCCCGCAGAAAGACTGTGCCCGCAATCGCCGAGCTTCCGAATTCACCACAGAGGCCCAGAGAGCACAGATACTCTTCCTCTGCCTTTCTTTCTCTGTGTCCTCTGTGTCTCTGTGGTGAAAGAGACTTGGTATCGCCACGCTCCCGAATTCTGCACAGCCTCTCAGGATGACGGGAGTGTCGCTCCGCGCGGCGCCTGTGTTCTTGTCCCGGTCGCTTTGAACGATTTCACCACTCCTTGTCCATTCGGTTGCGCTACGATAGACATGCGATGTCTCCCGAAATCGTGCAGCCGCGGGGCGGGCATCTGTGGACCAGCGCAGAAGTCGCGCGCGCCTTTCGCGTCGGGGTCTCGAGCATCAAGCGGTGGACCGACGAAGGGGAGCTCGAAGCGGTGCGCACCCCGGGGCAGCACCGCCGCTATTCGCTTCCCGCGCTTTACCGCTTCGCGAGCATCCGCACGCTGGCGACCGATCTTCTTCCGCAACTCGACCAGGCGGAGCTGTTCGAAGAGATCCCACTGCCGGCCGACATCACCCTGCTCGATGCGCTGCTGAAGGGCGATGCGGAAGCGGTGCGAAGCCTGGTCACGCCGCACGTGGAGACGCTGGTGCAGCGCGCGGCCTTTCTCGACCGCGTGGTCGGCGAATCGATGCGAACCATCGGCGAACGATGGGATGGCGGATTGCTCGGCGTCGACGAGGAGCATCGCGCGTCGCACATGCTGGCCGAAGCAATCGACCGGCTGCGGCCCCGCCCGGTGCGCAGCGGGAAACTGGCGGTTCTGGCCTGTCCACCCGGGGAGTGGCACGACCTTCCCCTTCGCCTCGTCCGGCTCGTATTCGAGTGGAGCGGGTGGCGTACCGAGCTCGCAGGCGCGCAACTCCCCTGGGCCGCCACACGCGCGGCAGTCGATCGCGCAGAGCCGGCCATCGTCGCCTTCAGCGCGCGTTCGAGCGAGCCGTTCCAGACGACGGAGTTCGAGCGCCTCATCGAATACTGCTCCGAACGGCGCGTCGCCCTGATCACCGGAGGCGAGTGGGCGCGCGGCGGCACCGGCGGCGAGAAGGGATATCTCCGGTTCCGTACGTTACGCGGATTCGAGAAGTGGCTGCGGGGAACGTGAGTTGACGAGTTACTCAGTTGATCAGTTACTCAGTTACTCAGTTGGCGAGCCGACGGTTCGCGAAACCAACTGAGCAACTGAGTAACTGATCAACTCTCAGACACCGCCTCCTCGATCTACAGGAATGTTCGGGCGCGCCGATTTGTCGGAGTATGCTCCGGAACGAACCGGTGGTCGGTGCTCGGTGCTCGGTAGCGCCGTCGCCCCCGGCCGCTTCACCACGGTCCGGATCTCCGAGCACCGACTACCGAGCACCACCCCGGAAAACACGAATGTTCGACAACCTCCAGGACAAGATGGACCGGGTCTTCAAGACCCTGCGCGGCGAGGCGAGCCTCAACGAATGGCACATCGACTCCGCGCTCAAAGAGATTCGCGTCGCTCTCCTCGAGGCGGACGTCAACTTCAAAGTCGTCAAGGAGTTCACCGGCCGCGTTCGCGAGAAGGCGGTGGGCGGAGATGTCCTCACGGCGTTCTCTCCTGCCCAGCAGGTGACGAAGATCGTCCGCGACGAGCTGCAGACGCTCCTCGGGGGCAACGAGGTCGGCCTCGCGCTCGTCGGCAGCCCGGCCGTGATCATGATGGTCGGCCTGCAGGGCTCCGGTAAGACCACCACCTCCGGCAAGCTCGCGCTGCACCTCAAGAACCGGGGCAAACGTCCCCTGCTCGTTCCGTGCGACGTCTACCGCCCCGCGGCCATCGACCAGCTGCGCATCGTGGCGAACGACGTGAAGGTGCCGTTCTTCGATATCGGCGAGAACCGCAATCCGGTCGACATCGCCCAGAAAGCGATCGCCGACGCGCGCACGCTGCTCCACGACGTGGTCATCCTCGATACCGCCGGCCGCCTGCACATCGACGACGAGCTCATGCAGGAGCTCGACACGATCAAACGCGACGCGCGCCCCAGTGAGATCCTCTTCGTGGCCGACGCCATGACCGGCCAGGACGCCGTCAAGTCGGCCAAGGAGTTCGACGACCGCCTCGGCGTCACAGGCATCGTCCTGACCAAGCTCGACGGCGACGCCCGCGGCGGCGCCGCACTCTCCATCAAGTCGGTCGTGAACCGTCCCATCAAGCTCGTCGGCGTCGGCGAGAAATACGCCGACCTGGACGTCTTCCATCCCGACCGCATGGCCTCGCGCATCCTGGGCATGGGCGACGTTCTCTCGCTCATCGAGAAGGTCGAGACCGAGATCGACAAGAAGGAAGCCGAGCGGCTGGCGCAGCGCGTCAGCAAGGACAAATTCACGCTCGAGGACCTGCGCTCGCAGCTCCAGCAGGTCAAGAAAATGGGGCCGATGTCGCAGATCGTGAAGATGCTGCCCGGCGCGGGCAAGATCAACGAGGACGACATCGACGAGAAGGCCATCGTTCGCATGCAGGCCATCCTCGACTCCATGACCATCAAGGAGCGCGAGTTCCCCCAGATCCTCAGCGGTCACCGGAAGAAGCGGATCGCGAAGGGCTCCGGAACGACCGTGCAGGAGATCAACCGGCTTCTCAAACAGTACCTGGCGATGAAGAAGATGATGCGGAGCTTCTCGAAGGGACTGGGGGCGCGCCGGTTCGGAAAGATGATGAAGGGCCTGCCGCCGGAGCTGCTGGGATAGTCAACGGGTTACGAGGTCACGAGGTTTCGAGGTTTCCGGGTCGCAGAGGGCCGCGAGACGTCGGCACCTCCACCTTGAAACCTCGAGACCTCGCAACCCCGTCCACTGTAGAACGTCAGCGGAATGTTGCCCCCAGGGTTGCTGTTCGACGGTCCGCTCCGGTAGGATTGCCGGCCCGAATTCAGATCAACGGCTAAGCCATTGATCTTTCACCACCAAGGAGCTTTTCTCGATGCTGAAAATCCGTCTGCGCCGCGGTGGCGCCACCCACGCACCGTTTTACCGGATCGTGGTGTCCGACTCACAGAAGACGCCCAGCGCGGCGACTGTCGAGCAGATCGGCCACTACGACCCCAAGAAGAAGCCGGCTGACGTGAAGATCGACCGCGAGCGCGTCGACTACTGGATGAGCAAGGGCGCCCAGCTCTCGCCGACCGTGAAGTCGATCCTCAAGAAGCTCAAGTGACGCAGCAGGCGAAATCCTTCACCCGAAGGATTTCGCACGATGTTGCGGGGACGGCTCCGCCGTCCTCGCGGATCGGAATGATCGCGCTATGAAAGAGCTCGTCGAATTCATTGCCAAGTCGCTCGTCGATGACCCCGACGATGTGCACGTGCACACCGTGGAACGCGATCAGGCCATCCTGCTCGAGCTGGAGGTCGCGCAGAACGACCTCGGCAAAGTCATCGGACGCCAGGGGCGGACGGCCCGCGCCATCCGCGCCGTCCTCGCCGCTGCGGGCCAGAAGACCCGGCGGCGCTACACCCTCGACATCCTCGACTGAGATGCAGACCGCAGACCGCAGACCGCAGACCGCAGAAGCTTCCGGTCAGGAGCTGCAGCGCGCCGGTCATGAACTGCGGTCTGCGGTCTGCCAACTGCGGTCTGTATGACGGACCGCATCGCAGTCGGCGTGATCCGCAAGCCGCACGGCATTCGCGGCGAGGCCAGCGTCGAAGCGTGGACCGACTCCCTCGATCGTTTCAACGACCTCTCCGCCGTCACGCTGGTCTCCCCCGACGAGACCTCGACGCGAGAGGCGGAGGTCGAGAGCATACGCATTCACTCCGGCCGTGCCCTCGTGAAGTTCCGGGGGATCAACTCGCCCGAGGAACTTCGGGAGTTTCATGGCTGGACGGTCGAGATTCCGGAGAGCGAGGCGCGAGCGCTCGACGCGGGCGAGTACTTCCTCCACGATCTGATCGGCCTCACCCTCATCGACGAAGAGGGGCGTGAGCGCGGCACGGTCAGGGACGCATTCGAAGGGGGAGGCGGCGTGCTGCTGACCGTCCGCAACGGGGTACGCGAGTTCGACGTCCCGTTTGCTGCGGCCATCTGCAAAGAGATCGATCTCCAGCGGAAGCAAATCGTCGTCGACCTTCCTGCCGGCCTCGAGGAGCTCCAAGCTTTGCCGGCGCTCGAGAACGAGACCACTGCCGTCGAATCCGATGACCGGAGCGAAGGCGACGAGCGCAGCGCGTCCGGCGACCCGAGTGCGGCGGAAGTGGCCGGTCCGGATTCCCCGGTGGCGCCCACGCGCGCTCCTGCGCCGGCGATACGAATCGACTTCCTCACGATCTTCCCGAAAATGTTCGAGCCGCTCCTTGCCGAAGGGGTGATCGCGCGCGGCACCAAACAGGGACTGCTCGACATTCGCGTGTGGGATCTTCGCGACTACGCGACCGACAAGCATCGATCGACCGATGACGAAGCTTACGGCGGCGGTCCGGGCATGGTCATGCTGGCCGAGCCGATATTG
>JADGOA010000233.1 GCA_017883215.1 Thermoanaerobaculia bacterium
TGCCCTGTTCTTCCAGGATCGAAGCGACGAGCGCAGCAATCGCGAGTGGATCGATTGGTGTCACGACGATTCCGCAGACCAGCCCCAGATCCGGCGCACTGCTTTGACGAAAACGGCCGCCTCGCGGCGGCCGTTTTGCGATGAGCGAGCTCGGCCTCTATTCGGCGCGGCGCGTGGCGGCCAGTGCCGGCGGAACCTTCATCAGGTCCGACAGCGGCGTGTACTGGCGCTTCTGCGAATCGGCGACGCCCTTGTAGGTGATCTGGCCCTCGTAAACGTTGACACCCTCGGCCAGCCCCGGATTGTCGGCGACGGCCTTCTCGAATCCGAGATTCGCGAGCATGCGCGTGTACGGCAGCGTGGCGTTCGTCAGGGCGATCGTCGATGTGCGCGGCAGTGCGCCAGGCATGTTCGCCACGCAGTAATGCGTGACTCCATCGACTTCGAACACCGGGTTCGAATGCGTCGTGGCATGCGCGGTCTCGACGCAACCGCCCTGGTCGATGGCGACGTCGACGATCACCGAGCCCTTCTTCATCTCCTTGATCATGTCGCGGGTGACGAGCTTGGGTGCCGATGCGCCGGGGATCAGAACGCCTCCCACGAGGAGGTCGGCGTGGCGGACCGCTTCGGCGATGTGCGCGCGATTCGACGCCAGCGTCAGCACGCGGCCGTGGAAGACGTCGTCGAGGTAGCGCAGGCGGTCGAGATTCGTGTCCAGGATGGTCACGCGCGCGCCGAGGCCGGCGGCCATCTTCGCGGCGTTGATGCCGACGGTGCCGCCGCCGATGATGGTGACGTCGCCCGGCAGCACGCCCGGCACGCCTCCCAGGAGCACGCCCCGTCCGCCGTTCGGCTTCTGCAGGTAATACGCTCCGACGTGAACCGACATGCGGCCCGCAACCTCGGACATCGGCGTGAGCAGCGGCAGCGATCCGCCGCGCCCGGTGATGGTCTCGTAGGCGATGCCGATGGTTTTCTTCTTCAGGAGCGTGGCGGTGAGATCGGGAACGGGAGCGAGGTGGAGGTAGGTGAAGAGCAGCTGCCCGTCCTTCATCCGCTTCAGGTCGGCCTCGATCGGCTCCTTCACCTTCACGATCATTTCGGCTTCTTTGAAGACGGCGTCGGCGTCGGGGAGGATCTTCGCTCCCGACGCTGCGTACTCTTCATCCGTGAAGCCGCTGCCGTTGCCGGCTCCCTTCTGCACGTAGAGCGTGTGGCCGTCTGAAGTCAGGTCGCGCACGCCGGACGGGGTCATGCCCACGCGATATTCGTTGTCTTTGATTTCGGTCGGTACGCCGATCCGCATTTTCGATTCTCCGTTCGGAAAGATTTAGCGCGCAGGCGAGAAGGATGCGCACTGCCGGGCGCGTATTCTAGCAATACGGCACTGGGTGGCGAGTAGCGAGTAGGGGCGTGGCCGGTATCGTTGCATGGGCGAGGATGGAGCAGCGGCTCTCAGCCGGTCCGGCTTCGCAAGAGAGAACCACAGGCTGAGAGCCTGTGCTCCGTGCCGCCGCACGCGAGATCAGCCCATAAACATGAAGGCCGGGAGGGTGTCCCGGCCTTGGTGTGATCAGCGTTGTTGGGCCTGTGTCTCAGTGTCCGCGTTTGAGAATCCGGCGTCCGGTTGGCGGCTGCGGCGTAACGCCGCTTCCGAACAGTTGCGGAGCGATCGACTTCGCTGCGGCAAGCGCATCCACCATACCGAAGCCATACACCGTGTCCCGGCCGGACGCGCCGAGGTCATGAGCGGTGCTGGTCATTGCCCCATGGATCGCGCTTGCATCAGCGGTCGGCGCGGCTGACCAGACGAGCGCCGCCACGCCCGCGACATGCGGCGTAGCCATCGACGTGCCGCTCAGCGTCGCGTAATCATCTGCGAGATTCGCGGCCGTCGCCGTCGCCGACAAATCGCTGCGGAACGCTTCGCCGTCGGCGTTGTTCAACCGGATCGTCACCGGCCAGGCGAAGGCCAGATCGGCGGGATCGTCCTTACAGGTGCTGTAGACAGGGCTCGTCGAATCACTGCAGCCGGCGTTCGGCGCGCCGGTCGAGTCGACCCTGCCGATCAGCGTCCAGCCGGCGCTGAAGTCGTCGTTGCCGCAGGTCGAGGGCGACGCCGTCTTGGAGCAGTTGTAGATGATGACCCCCGCGGCGCCGGCGGCGACCGCGTTCTTCGTCTTCTGGTTGAACGTGAAGGTACCGCGCTGGATCAGGGCGATGGCGCCCCTCACCGACGGTGGGAAGTCGGATGCGCTCGCACCGATGCCGCAGTAGACGAACGGCGAGGTGACGGAATCCTTTTTCGAGCCGGTCAGGCCGTCAGCGTTGTACAACGCCGATGCTTTCCTTGCGTATGCATTGACTCCCTGACCGACCGGGTACGTCGACAGGATGTTCACGCCCGGCGCGGCGATGGCGACCTCCGGTCCCTGACTGGAGAAGGAGGCGATCGTCGAGGTAGAGTCCAGTGCACCGACAGCCATGACCGTCGGCAATGCGCCCGGATAGGCAACCGGAGCTGGATCTCCGGGAATCGAGTCGTTGCCGGCTGCTGCAATGATCAGGATGCCCGCGTCGGCGGCGGCTTGAAGGGCTGCAACTTCTCCCGGCGGTGCGGAATCCGTGCAGTTGGTGGTGATTCTGCTCGTGCAAACGGACTCACCCAACGACATGTTGATGATCCAGTTGCCGCCGAGGGTCCCCTTCTTGCCAATGATCCAGTTGATCCCTGCGGCGATGCCGCTGGTCGTGCCGGAGCCGTCCGCTCCAAGGACTTTCACCGACCAGATGCGCGCGCTCGGCGCGACACCGACAACACCTAAGGCATTGTCTTCCGCCGCGATGATTCCGGCCACGTGGGTGCCGTGCCCGTTGTCGTCCAGAGGATCGTTCGTCCTGGTAATGGCGTTGTAGCCGCCGGCGTATTGGTCCTTGAGATCGGGATGGTTGTAATCGATGCCCGTATCGAGGATTGCGACGTTGATCGCTGCGCCGCGGATTGCCGGCCAGCTGTCAGGCGCGTGCACCGCGGAGATACCCCATGGCGTGGTCTGAACGGAGGGATCTCGGACTTCGGTGACGGCCTTGAATGGGGCCTGAGGTTGCGTGGTCTCGAACGCGTAAACGGGCCTCGATTCGTCGACGAACTTCACGTCGGCCTGCTTACGCATCGCGGCAGCCTCGTCGTCGGTCAGGTCGACCGAAAAGGCGTCGATGTTCGTGTAATCGGCGAAGTCTCGTGAGGCGCCGCCGTCGCCATCGAGCGCCAGAACCGGGCGGGCAACCGCCATGTGATTCCGATGAGGCTTGACTCCGACGATGTAGGTGCGGGTTTGTGCCGCGAACGTCGAAGCGGCTAGGAAACAACTGACCAGGGCTGTGACAGCGATATGCCTCATTCGGGGGTCCTCAGTGATGCCGTGTATGGCTTTGAAGAAGAAGCCCGGCGCGCCGAAAATTCCGCTCGAATCCTTGTAGGAATAATAGCCGTCATCCTGCCTGCCTCAATGCCCCCGCTTCAGAACCCGCCGCCCCGTCGGCGGAACCGACGGGGGCGCACGCGGCCCGAACAGCTGCGGAGATGGGTGGTCGGGCCGGCGGAGGCGGAAAAGCCGAACAGGAACAAAGAAGGGGCGACTGTGGTGTGCTTCATGCGTGCTTCCTCGAATTGTTGATATCAATCGGACGCCGTGGGCAGGCGTGGGCTGGGCGGGATGAGCCACGCCGGACGAAGCGGTGGCTCATGTTTGGTATACGTTGTTGCAACTTCGGAGGGGAGACAGAGAATGGCCGACTGGAAAGAAAACCTGATCACCGACAGTGACGGGATCGAGCAGCTCATTCGCAATACAAAAACGATTGCCTTCCTCGGGATCAAGCCCGAGTCGCACGGCGACCAGGCAGCACACTACGTGCCTGCGCATATGGCCGCGGCCGGCTTCGAGGTCATTCCCGTCCCCGTCTATTACCCGGACGTCACACAGATTCTGGGCAGGCCGGTGTTTCGCAAGCTCGCCGACATCGGCCGGCCGATCGACATGGTGGACGTCTTCCGCCGGCCGGCGGACATCCCGGCACACCTCGACGACATCCTGGCGCTGAAGCCGAAGTCCGTCTGGTTTCAGCTCGGCATCCGCAACGACGAAGCGGCGGAGACGCTCGCGCGCGCCGGGGTCAAAGTGGTGCAGGACCACTGTCTGATGGTCGAGGAGTCGCGGCTGCGGAGATAGTGATGGAGTGCGGGCGTCTCGCCCGCCGCGATCCGGCGTCCCGCGCCGGATCGCTTGGACATCCGGAATAGTCGCCGGGCGCGGGACGCCCGGCGACGGCGGGCGAGACGCCCGCACTCCTGCCTACTTCGCGCCCAGATCCTTCATCAGCTCCTCGGCGAAGTATCCGGGCGGGATCGAGCCCTGGCGGATGAAGGCCAGGTGGAATCGCTTGAGGTCGAACTTCGGACCGAGGGCGCGGGCGGTCTCGTCGCGCAGACGGTAGATCTCGTCACGGCCGATGCGATAGGTGATGGCCTGGGTCGGCCACTTCGAATAGCGGAAGATCGCTCCTTCGGATGCCGAGCAGCTCGCGCGCTTGGCGTCGCTGGTCGACACGTTCGCATCGCGGCACGACCCGGGTAGGAAATCGACCACGGTCGAGTAGAGGTCGACCGCGTCTGCATAGCTGATGCGGCCGGTGTGAATGCCCGTGTCGATGCGCACCCGCAGATCGCGATAGAGCTTTCCCTGCAGCTGATACAGCCGCTCCTCGGGCGTGTAGAAGCCGTCCGGCGCCCCCGGCTGCGGCTCCGCCATGAGCGACTCGGCATAGAGTCCCCATCCTTCCGCCGACATCGAGTCTTCCCACATCGACGATGATCCCTCGACTTCGCCCGGCGTGAGCCAGCGCACCGGAGAGGGCGGATCGAGCGACATGACCTTGTAGTACCAGTCGTGGCCGGGGAAGCCCTCGTGCGCCGTCAGATCGGCGAGCGAGGCGCGGTTGTTCATCCGCAGAACGGCGGGATCGTTGCCGGTCGGATTGAGGTAGAAACGTCCCACGCCGGTCTTTTTGAACGGCGGAGCGGGGTAGTAGCCGGCGCCGTCCATGGCCGCGCGCAGCGGAGGCGGAGTCTCGACGATGTCGAGCTTGTAGTCGGCGGGGACGTCGAACATCCCGGTCCGCCGCGCGAAATCGACCAGGCGCATGGCTGTCTGCCGGTACCAGGCGAACATCTCGGCATCGGACTTCGGATAGTCGTTGCTCAGCTGGTCGAAGACGAATCGGGTCGCGGCGAGATCGTCGGCGGGGAGCGTCCAGCCGTGGCTCTGACCGATCTGCCGCGCAAGCGCGATCAGCTCCGCCTGAGTCTTCAGCACCGTCGCCCACGACGACTCGTACAGCTCAGCGGCCGTCGAATGGATCTGCAGGTTGTTCTTCAGGGCCCAGTCGTACTCGGCCTCGCCGGAGGGAAAGCGATCGCCGGCGAAGGCCGCTTTGATCCCGTTCTCGCTGGTGGGGTCGTCGAAGAACGTCGAAGCGACGAAGTCCCGGAAGTGGCGGTAGGCCGCGGCGGCGAGCGGCGAGCGCGCGCGAATGTCCGTGAGGAGTTTCTCGCGTTCCGGTCCCGTGATCCGCTCCGCGGCGAGCTGCGGCAGCGTGTTGTCGAAGTACTTCGCGCTGGCTGCTGCGCTGACGATTCCGTGGCGGTACAGCATCCGGTGATCCGGCGTGTTCTTCGCCGCGATGCCGGCGCGCAGCTGCTCCTCCGCTGTGGCGAGATACCGCGGGATGGCGACGAGGCACTCGGCGACGCGCCGCCACTCCTCCGCGGTGCCGTATGTGTCCGGTCCGGTCTGCGTCAGCCCCTGGAGCTGAAAGTCGATGGCGCGGAAGGGCTCGTCGGTGTAGGTGTCGACGGATCGCTGCTGGTACTTGCGG
>JADGOA010000234.1 GCA_017883215.1 Thermoanaerobaculia bacterium
GCTCACTACGGGTGCGAGGAGGCCCCTCACCCCCGCTTCGCGGACCCTCTCCCCGCTGCGGCGGGGAGAGGGGTCTCGATTGAGAGTTTCTGCTCTCAGCTGTCGTGAGCGCGCGATGGCGCGGCTCAGGATGACGGGGTCAGACGGATCCCGTACCATGCCTCACCATGAAGCGTCTCCTCGTCCTCCTGGCCATGCTCACCGCCACCACCGCATTCGCCCAGACCCTCGATCAGCGGATCGATCGCGAGCTGCCGTCGCTGATCGAAACGTACAAAGGGCTGCACGCCGCTCCGGAGTTGTCGATGCAGGAGGCGAAGACGTCGGCTCTCCTGGCGTCGCGCCTTCGAGCGCTCGGCTACGAGGTGACGTACCCGGTCGGCAAGTACGACAAGCCGAATGACACCTGCTACGGAGTCGTGGCGGTGATGAAGAACGGTAAGGGGCCGGCGGTGCTGGTTCGCACGGACATGGACGCGCTGCCGATCACCGAATCGACGGGGCTGCCGTACGCCAGCACGGTGCGAGTGAAGAACGCCGGCGGTGACGAAGTCGGCGTGATGCACGCCTGCGGGCACGATATCCACATCACGACGATGCTCGGGACGGCGAAGATGCTCGCCGACCTGAAGTCGCAGTGGCACGGCACGGTCATCCTGGTGGGCCAGCCGGCCGAGGAGATCGTCGCCGGCGCGAAGGGAATGCTGGCGGACAACCTGTACCAGCGGTTCCCGAAGCCGGACTACATCGTGGCCCTCCACGACTCGCCGCTGATCGCGGCCGGCAAGGTCGGCTACACGCCCGGCTACTTCCTGGCCGCTTCGGACTCGATCAACGTGACCATCCGCGGAGTGGGCGGTCACGGTGCCAGCCCGCAGTCGACGAAGGATCCGATTGTGGCAGCGGCGGAGTTCATCACGCAGCTGCAGACCATCGCCAGCCGGGAGCGCTCGCCGCTCGATCCGATCGTCGTCACCGTCGGCTCGATCCACGGCGGCACCAAGCGGAACATCATCCCGGACGAGGTGAAGCTGCAGCTGACGCTGCGCACCTTCGATCCGCAGGTCCGGGCCCGGGCGCTCGAGTCGATCGCGCGGATCGCCAAAGGGGTCGCGCTCTCGGCCGGAATCCCGGAGGAGCGGGCGCCGATCATCGAAGAGGTTCCGGAGGAGCGCTCCGCGTCGACGTACAACGATCCGGCGCTGACGCAGCGGCTGGTGGCATCGCTGAACAAGGCCATCGGCGCCGAGAATGTCGTGGAGATGAAGCCGCTGACGGTGAGTGAAGACGTGAATCGCTTCGGCCTCGACCGTCAGATCCCGCTGGTGATGCTGAACCTCGGGGCGGTCGACGGCGCGAAGCTGGCCAGCGGCCAGACCATTCCAGGCCTGCATTCCAGCGGCTTCGCCCCGCTCCCCGAGCCGACGCTGCGCACGGGCATCAAGTCGATGACATCGATGGTTCTCGATCTGCTGCCGTGATTTGCCGGCGGTGCTCGGTGATCGGTGCTCGGAGGGCCGCCCCCGAGCCCCGACCACCGACCACCGATCACCGCTTCTTGTTGTACGCTTTCATCGCCTTCTCCAGCGTCGTCCGTTTGAGAAAGGTCTCGCGGCGGTAATTGGCTCCGTCGTACAGGTACACTGACACGCCTGCCGTTTCCTCGAAAAAGAATCGCGTTCCGGTGGCCGCAGCTCTGAACGAGACGCGGCTCTTCCCGTTGTTCGACAGAGAGTGGAGGAACATCGCTGTCGGATAAGGGACCACATCGGGAGCGACGATCTTCGGCTTCGGGGGAGGTGCGGCAAACGTCGTAGTGGCGGCGAGGAGAACGGCGGCAACGGCTCCAAACCTCATGCGCGAATTGTATTCTTCGCATGTGGAGGACGGAGCGGTCGCCGTGTGAGCCACAAGCGTACGAACATGGACTTTCTGATCGACGGACCGGCCGAAGCGCCGCACACTTTCGTCTTCGCACACGGTGCGGGCGGACCGATGGACACGCCGTTCATGACGGCGATCGCGCGTGGCCTGGCCGCGCGGGGGATCCGCGTCGTCCGCTTCGAGTTCCCCTACATGGCCGCCCGGCGGATCGGAAAGCGTAACAGCGCTCCCGACCGCGAGCCGGTTCTGCTGCAGGCCTGGCGCGATGCTGTCGGCGCGCAGCCGTCCGGCACCCGGATCGCGATCGGCGGCAAATCGCTGGGCGGACGCATGGCCAGCATGGTCGCCGACGAGCTCGGCGTGGACGGCCTCGTCTGCTTCGGCTATCCGTTCCACCCGGCAAGCCAGCCCCAGCGGCTCCGGACCGCGCACCTGCAGTCGCTTCGCACTCCCGCGCTCATCATCCAGGGGGAGCGCGACCCGTTCGGCAATGCCACGGAAGTGGTCCGCTATCAGCTGGCGAAGACGATCCGGCTGGCCTGGATGCCCGATGGTGATCACTCATTCAAGCCCCGCGTGAAGTCGGGCGCGACCGAAGCCGGCAACCTCGGGCAGACGGTCGAGCTCGCCGCCGCTTTCATTCGCGGTCTCGCGCCTGGTCGGAAGGCGTAAGTGCTGTTCTGAGTGGGTCACCGAGTCACCGGGTCGCCAGGTTGCCATGGTGACCAGGCGACCCTCTCGGGTTTTGCTGCCAGCATCACGCTCTCCGTCGCGCTTGCCGTGGAGCCGTACTTGCTGTACATACGTACTTACGGACATGCGTAGGAAAGCTCTCGTCGTCGAGGACGACCGTCTCACTCGCGAAGCGCTCGTTGCGATTCTCGAGGAAGAGAACTTCGCCGTCGACGTGGCGATCGACGGCGAGATCGCCCTCGGCCTCCTCTCGCGGGAGACTTACGAGATCGTCATGCTCGACATCGTCCTGCCGAAGATCAGCGGGACCGACGTCATGGAACAGCTCCTCTGCACCCGGCCGGAGGTGCTGAATTCGATCATCGTCGTCACCGGCGTCGACGTCGCCGAGATCCGGAAGCTCTTTCCCGATGTCTGCGACACGCTCGGCAAGCCGCTGATACCGAACCGGCTGGTACGCGCGATCCGGCAGTGCAGCGGCGGAAAACAGGGCGGAGCTGTGGCATAGCTCGTGGACGTGCCGGATCCAGAATGCTTCCGCCCTCGCTCTCGCGGGACGAGTTCAGCCGCCTCTTCAACTTGCCGTACAACGTCGTCGACGCCCCGCACTCCTCACAGCTGCAGATCGCGAAAGGGTGCCGGCACCTCGGTGATGAACTGCATCTTGCGCCCTGTCCGCGGGTGAACGAAGCCGAGCAGCTTCGCGTGCAGCGCCAGGCGTCGCAGAGGCGAGGTCTCCGGCGGTCCGTACATTGTGTCCCCGACCACCGGGTGACCGGCCTCGGCCAGGTGAACGCGGATCTGGTTTCGCCGGCCGGTCTCCAGCGTCAGTTCCAGCATCGAATATCGCTGACCGGCTGCGATGGTCCGGTAGTGCGTGACCGCTTCCTTCCCCGCGCCATCAGGGACGCTTCGGACGCGAAGATCTCGATCCTCGGCCAGGAACGAGTGGAAGGTGCCGCTCGGCGGGGCGATCGAACCGTGCACGACGGCGAGGTACATCCTCTCGATGTCGTGCGCGGCGAACAGCTCCTGGAGCCGGTCGCGACTCCAGCTGTTCTTTGCGAAAACGAGCAGGCCCGAGGTGTCGCGATCGAGTCGGTGGACGACGTGAACGCGTACTTCGCCCGGGCGCGCGCCGAGATATTCGTTGAGGAACGCTTCGGCATGCTCATGCGGCACCTCGGGGCTGGCGACGGTCAGAAGACCTTCGGATTTCTCGACGACGATCAGGTCCGAATCTTCGAAGACGATCCGAAGGCGAGGATCGAGCGGCCGCGCGGTTCTGGCTCCGACCTCGACCACGTCCCCTTCAGCGATAGGTCTGTTCGCGCGCCGCTCGGCCGCTCCGTTCACCCGCACGCGATCGCTCTGCAGCATCTGCCGGAGCGTCGTCTTCGAAGAGTCGGGAAAACGCTGCTGCAGGAGATCGAGCAGGGTGGAGCGGGCCATCGTCGCGAGGATCTCACGATTTACGGGCGATCCTCTCCATGACGGCGGCGACGGTGCGGTCGCAGCGCGACTGGCCGAAGGTGAAGAGCGAATTGAAGGTGAGCCCGGCGCGGCGGTAGACGTTGTCGCGCAGGATCTCCCGGGCGCGGTACAAGCGGGTCTTCACGACGTCCTCGCTCACCTCCAGGCATTCGGCAACCTCTTTGGTATCGAGCCCTTCCACCTCGCGCATCATCAGCACGATGCGGTACGTCTCCGGAAGGGAGGCGATTGCGGTTTCCACGAGCCTCTGCAGTTCGGCGGCAGCGAGCTGCTGCTCGGGATCGGGATCGGCGGATCGGATCTGTTCGATGGCTTTCTCGTCCATGTCATTGGCGACGCGGAGCGCGCGCGGGCGGACGCGAGCGAATGCTTCGTTCATGGCGATGCGCGTCATCCACGTGGCGAACGTGGCCCGCTCTTCGAAGTCGCGCAGGTGGGTATAAGCGTTGATGTAGGCCTGCTGCATGACGTCTTCGGCTTCGTGCTCATCGCGCACGATGGCCCGCACGGTGCGAAAAATGCGTTGGTTGTGTCGCCGCATCAGCAGCTCGAACAGCGCCGTTTCCCCGGCCACCACCCGCCGGATGACGTCGCTATCGGACAGGCTGTCGTCAGACTTGAGAATCGGAACTGCCGTCATGAGAACCTCCGTTGGATGCGGGCCACACCCCTGTTCACCCGCTCCATCCGATCATGAGAGTCGCAGTATTCGAGAAAGTGACAAGGCGCAGCATGATCCGTTCGTGCCGCGACCTTCACCTCTCCTGGTCCGCTCGCGGCCAGGCCCGCTAGAATCGCAGCCGGAGGCTGACTCGACCATGAAGAGCGCACCAACGTCCCGAGCACGTCGGAAGCAACGAGGGGACGGAGGAGCCGCGCCGCGGCTCTCGCGGCTCTACAAGCCGCCCGAGATGTCGCTGGAGGCATGGCAGCTCCGGTTGCGGAGGCAGTTCGGCAGTGAACAATCGTTTCTTCTCGAGAACATCGGCGAACATCCGATCTTCTCCGAGTACCACGTGACGAACCCGGCGCGCGGCAGCGTGCACCGCGTAGCGATTCGAGGCGCGGAGCCAGGCCGGAACTTCTGTTCCTGCGCCGACTTCAAGACCAACACCCTCGGCACCTGCAAGCACATCGAGTTCACGCTGGCCACTCTCCTCGCCAGGCGCGGAGCGAAGCGGGCGTTTCTCGCCGGGTACGAGCCGCCGTACAGCAGCGTGAGCGTCGAGTATGGCGCTCAGCGCCACATACGCTTTCGCCCCGGGCGCGACTGCCCTGTCTCGCTTCGACGGCTGGTAAAGAAGCATTTCGACGCCGGGCGGCTGACGCCGGTGGAGTTCGACAGGTTCGACCGCTTCGTCACCGCGGCGAAGGAGATTGATCCCGACCTCCGCCTGTACGAAGACGTTCTTCCGTTCGTTGCCGAGGTGCGGGATGCCCGGCGGCGCGCCGAGGTGATCGACGGGGCGTTCCCCGACGGCATCCGCAGCCGCCGCTTTGATCGCCTGCTCAGCGCGCGGCTCTACGACTACCAGAAAGAGGGAGCGCTCTTCGCCGCGCGCGCCGGCCGCTGTCTGATCGGCGATGAGATGGGCCTCGGTAAGACGGTCCAGGCCATCGCCGCTGCGGAGATCATGGCGCGGCACCTGTCGGTCGGGCGCGTTCTCGTCGTCTGTCCCACGTCGCTCAAGCATCAGTGGGAGCAGGAAATCGCGCGCTTTTCGAAACGGCCGGCGCGGGTGATTCAGGGACTGCGCACAGCGCGCACCGAAGCGTACCGCGCGGACGACTTCTTCAAGATCACGAACTACGACACGGTGCACGCCGATCTCGATCTGATCGCGCAGTGGTCTCCCGATCTCGT
>JADGOA010000235.1 GCA_017883215.1 Thermoanaerobaculia bacterium
CACCCGCTCGTCGTCGAAGTGCAACTCCAGCTCGGCCAGAGCGGCGTGAATGCGATCGGCAATTTCTCCGGCCGCCTTCTCCGTGAACGTCATCAGCACGATGCGCTCGGGCGAAAGATTTTCGTCCGCCAGCATCAGCTTCAGCACCTCGGCGACGATGGCTGTCGTTTTCCCTGTGCCGGCACCCGCCTCGATGACGATGTTCTGCCGGCGCGGCGGAGGCGGAGGAACGACATCGGCCCTCCCGCTGAAGGCGAACGCCTGTTGTTCGTTCGTCAATCGTGAGCTCCGAGCTCCCGCAGAAGCGTGCGCGGATCTTCCGACTGCGCCACCGCGTAACGCTCTTCGGGATCGTGCCGCGTCCGGCAGGCCTCCCGTACCGGGCAGTACTTGCAGGAGTTGATCTCGTGGTCGTCCGGAAAGGCCGGGAACCTGCCGCGCACGATCGCCGCGGCAAAGGTGTTCAGCGTTTCGCGAACGCCGTCGGCACAGCCGCCCAGATCGAAGCCGAAGGTCTTGATGTCGCCGCCGGCAATCGGCTTGATCGTTCCGCTGACGGCATTCGCGTCGGCACGAAAAAAGTCGCTGACCGCCATCGCGTAGAGCGCGAGCTGCAGGCGAACGCCGCGCTCGATCTTCGAGGCGAGCTTCGTGTGTCGCAGGGCTTTGCCGGATTTGTAGTCGACGATGCGGTAGTGGGGCGGGGGGTCGGGGGGCGGGGGTCGGGGGTCGGAGGCGCTCCGGACGCTCTCGCCGACCGGCGACCCTTCAGCTCCGACCCCTTCCCCGCGCGTGTCATCCTGAGCCGGCGGACGGCGGGGCTCCGGTGGAGTGGAAATGACACTGTCATTCCGAGCCGGCGGAACCCCGAAGGGGTGGAGCGCGGCGAGGAATCCCCCGCCAACCCGGGGAGTGCGGGGGATCCCTCGCTGTCCTTCGCCGCTCCGCGGCTCCGGCAGCTCGGGATGACAGGCTTGGCTCTCCGAAACATCGATCCGATCAATCTGCCCTTCGACACAAATCGGAATCCCTCCCGCGGAAATGACGAACGGCTCCTCGTGATCCGCTCCGCGTTCGCGCCGCGCGTACTTGTCGCCGAAGCCGTACTCGAAGAACCGCGGGGCGAGCTCATTCCTGGCGAGATCCTCGAGATCCTGGGCGACGAAATCGCGGAGGATGCGGCGCGCGGCCCGGCGCTCGATGTCTCGAACGTTGCGATTGAACGGCGGCGTCTCCTCGTCGAGCCGGTCGAATTCACGGTCGATCTCCGCCTCCAGCGCGAAGACGAGAGCAGGCGGCAGTTGCGGCAGCCGCGCTTGTGCGGCCTGGCGGTCGGCGGTGGAGAGCCCGCGATAGAAGTGCTCGAGGATGCGGTGATTGAGGCTTCCCTTGTCGCGCGGGTTCAGCTCCAGCTCGCGGTCGGGATCCTCGATGTCGACCACGTGGAGGATGTGTTTGAGCAGGAACTTCTGCGGGCATTCGCCGAAATCCTCGAGCTGCGTCGGCGAGACGTGCCGGAGCGTTGTCGCGAAGTGCTCGCGAAGCGCGGCGTCTTCGATGAATCCATCGAAGGACCCGTTGGTGCCGGCGCGGGCGATGAGCTGGAGCTGGCGGCGATTCTTTGTGGCACAGACACTCTTGTCTGTGCCGGTGGCAGGCACAGGCAGGAGTGTCTGTGCCACACCTCGCGACCCCGTAACCTCGTGACCTCGCAACCCGTCTCTCGCGCACGCTTTCGCAAAGTTCTCGAGCAGCTCCTGTTTTCGCTCCGGCTGGCGGGCGAGGACGAAGTTCTTGAGCAGTTGCGAGGGGCGGAGCGCTTTGCCGAATCCGTCGCTGCCGGAAAAGCTGAACTGCAGGGAGGACGAGGCACCATCGACGACGAGCTGGAAGAGGAGCCGTTCCTCGTCGCGGCCGTCGCCGATCCTGGGGACGCCGAGCACGGCGCGATCAGTGTCGGGCACGAGGGGATCGTCGGAGCGCCGCTGCGGAAAGATCTCGTCCTGCATGCGGACGGCGAACAGGTGAGCGAAGCTCCGGCCGCGAAAGCGCATCACGTCGCTGAGCCATACCACCGGCGTCTCCGCCGCATCTGCCGCGACAGGAATGGACAGCTGCTCGATGGCGTCGACGACGGAGGCGACATCGAAGCGCGCCGGCATACGGCCCACGCGGGCGAAGAGGGCGGCGACGCTGTCGAGCTGCTGCACCGCGGCGAGGTCGGATGGCGTGCGGATGGAGAAGCGGGCGGCGATGGCGCCCACCAGAGCGCTCCACTCCGCGCCGCGGTGCGTCCCTGCAGCCAGTGGCGCGGTCAGCTCCTCCAGCTCGGCGACGAGCCTGACGTAGTCGCCGATGACGAGCGACTTCTCGCCCCGGCCGCGCAGCTCTTCGCTCGTTCCACCCGATATGTGCCGCTGGCGCGTTTCCTGATCCGCGGAGTCGACGTTGATTCGCGTCTGCGTCCGCAGGCCGTCGCGGACGACCTCCAGCACGTCGGCGCGTCGGAAGTCCCTCTCGCGCAGGCGGAGGATCGTCACGGTCGCACGGCCGATGCGGTGGGCGATGAGCGGCAACTCTTCGGTCGCCGTGGTGCGGAAGCCGTATTCGGCGGCGAAGCGGTTGAATAGGTGGACGTCGGCGTCTTCGAGAGAGCGCGCCACGATGCCGATCGACTGTGGCTGCGCGCCGTCCGAAAGGAGACGCGTCACCTGCGCGCAGACCGCGCGGATCTCGGCGTCGCGCCGGTCGTGTTCGGAGACCGTCCATGGCGTGGAGTGCGGACGTCCTCGTCCGCCGCCGCCGGGCGTCCTCGCCCGGCGGTCATCATCCGGCAATAGGCGATCATCGTCTGGCATGGGAACGATCGGACGAGGACGTCCGATCGTTGCGGACGAGGACGTCCGCACTCCGCCCAACGCGGTCATCGCCTCGATGAATGGATTCGCGAACGCGTAGGCGTCGTCGGCTGTCGCCGGCACGTACATCGCCCCCAGCTTTCCTGCGCGTGCGAGCGCCTCGATGATCGCGCGCTGCATCCCGGTCATGTCGTAGAACCCGGCGACGATCTGGGGCGGGAGCGGAGCGCCGGCGTCGATCAGTTTCGCGGCGCGGGCGAAAACGTCCGCCGCGTCGACGGCGCCGAGGATGGTGATGAGGTGTTCGTATTCCGTCCAGGCGCGGACGATGAGGGCTGTCCGTTCGCGGTTGCGCAGGTGAGCAGCCGGCACGCGCTTGCGAAACTCGCGCAGCGTCAGCCCACTGTCGCGCATGTCGCGGTAGGAGCGCTCGAGCATCGCGCCGATGCCGCGGCTCTGTGTGATGGGGTCGTCGATGGATCGGACGGCGGCGCGCATCGCCAGCCGTCGTTCGGCGTCGCTGGCGATCCGCGGGAATTCTCCCGCTGCGTTCAGCAGCCGCCGCGCGAAGGTGTCGAGCGTCTGCAGTTGCAGGCCGGCGACGCCGCCGCGGACCCGCGACGCCAGCTCGCGCGCGATTCCCTGCGCCACGCCGCTCGAGGCCACGAGGACCTCTTCGCTCCACGGCTGCAGTGCGTCGCCGGCGCGCCGCTCCTCGAGCCGCGCCGCGACATCCGCAGCCAGCCGGTCGTAACGCTCGAAATGTAGGGGAAAGGACGACGGCATTAGTTATTCGAATTGTAGCAAGCGGAAGGTAGGCGAGTCCTGAGTCCGAGTCGCACGCGACCGGGTCACCAGGTCGCCAGGTCGCCATGGCAACCAGGTGACCCGGCGACCCCACTCAGGACTCAGGACTCAGGACTCAGCACTATGGTACTGATCTGGCAATCTCTCCTCCAGCTCGCATGCGATCCGACATAATCGCCAGACATGGGGAGACGGGAAGTCCGCGTCGTCCGGGTGCCCAAAGGGGTGACGGCTGTATTGCTGCTCCTCACCTCGGCGGGCATGCTGGCCATTTTCTACCTCCTCTCGCAGCACGCCTACGTGAGGCCGACGGGATCGAGCGCGGATCTGCTCCGCCGCGCGATGACGGCCGAGGAAGCCGGAACGCTCACGCCGACGAGGCTCATCGCCTCGCTCTGGCCGGTTGCGGCCAACCTCGGACTGTTCGTGCCGTGGGGTTTTCTCGCGTTCGTGGCGCTCGACCGTCCCCAGCGTCCGCGCTCGATGACTTACGCGATCACGATTCTGGGCGGTATCCTTTTCGCGAGCGCGATTCAGGTGTGGGACATGTCGATGCCCGCTCGCGTCACCACCGCCTCGGACGCCGTCGCCAACGGCGTGGGGACGTTCTGCGGGGCGATCCTCGGACATCTCCGCAAGCAGGTGCGAGTCCGCTTCGATTACTGACAACCTCTGATACGACCCCTCGCGGGTCCTCGAGGGCAGCGTGATTCTCGTCGTGGAGGACGACCCCCAGGTCGCACGCCTCATATCGCTGGTGCTGCAGCGCAACGGGCACCACGCGGAAGTCGTCTCCGACGGCGAGAGCGCGCTCCAGCGGGCCCAGGCCAACCGGCCGTTGATGATTTTCGCCGATCTCACGATCAAGGGAATGGGAGGCGAGGAGCTTTGCAGTGCGCTCAAGTCGCATCCCGATACACGCAGCATCCCCTATGTCATCGTGTCGGGCGATCGCGACCTGGCCGAAAAGGCGCGGGTGTGCGGCGCCGATGATTACATGGGCAAACCTTTTGAATTCGAAGACCTGATTCGCCTCGTCGAGAAATATGCAAGAGCTGAAAGCTGAGAAGCCGATCGAATCTCCCGCCGGCACGAACGTCGTTTCGCGCCTGATGGAGCTCCTGGCCGCAGAAGGATTCACCACCGAGCAATCACAGGATGAGTGGAAGGAGTTCGGGGAGATCATCTTCCGCCGTGACGAGAAGATCTCGTTCGCCACCGGCGAGACCATCGTGATCTTCACGCGCGTTCCGGAGCTGAACGAGCGCATCCTGCGGCAGACTTCGGAGTCGGTCGTCAATACCTACAAGGCCAAGAGCGTGGCGCAGAAGGTGCTGTCAGTTCTTCAGTCGACGACGGTCTACCACTGCCTCGTGGTGGGGGGCGATCAGCCCTACAGCGACGTCCTGGACGACTACATCGTGCGCAGCGGCGGGGCGACGTTCATCCCGGTGGTGATGGTGCCGGAGATCAACCAGGTCCTTTACCCGCAGCCCGAAGAGCGTGTCGGCTCGGTCGGCCCTCGCATCGAGTACCTGCAGTTCCTCCTCGGGGAGCGGCGGGAGAGCGTGAACATGCACCGGCTGACCATCCAGGCGTTCTACGTCTTGATCGGAGTGGTGGTGGTGTTGCTGCTGGCGGTCGGGTTCTCGTTCGTGCGGTGAGAACGGGGCGATACCAAGCCTGTCTTTTCACCACAGAGACACAGAGGGCACAGAGAAAGAAAGGCAGAGGAACTCTGTGCCTCTGTGGTGAATTCGATTTCTGCACAGCCTCTCAGCATGACGGGGAGGCTGCAGTCTAGAATACCGGCGCCATGTTCTCGCTCCGCCCCAGAGATGTCTTCGACGCGCTCCAGAGAACCGTCGTCGGTCAGGACGACGCCGTTCGGGAGATCTCCGTGGCGGTGGTGAAGCACCTGGTCGGCCAGCCCGCGCCTAACATCCTCCTGATCGGCAACTCCGGATCGGGGAAGACGACGATCATGCGCGCCGTCGAGCAGTTCCTCCTCTCCTCGGGTGGAGGGGCGCTGGCCAATGTCATCCGCATCAACGCCAACGTCCTCGCCGAAGAGCGGGGCGGCTATGGAAAAATCGTCCTCGGCCGCCTCTACGACAACGCGAAGTCGATCCTCGGTCCCAATGCTTCGCGGCAGGAGTTGATCGAATCGCTCTCTCACGGCATCGTTTTCGTCGACGAGGTCGACAAGGTCCGCGCTAATGTCGGCGCCCAGCCGA
>JADGOA010000236.1 GCA_017883215.1 Thermoanaerobaculia bacterium
CCATTTGCCAACGGCATCTTCGCCCGCGTTGTAGGCCGCGATGGCCAGCGTCGGGTTGTTGTGCATGCTCGTCAGCTTTTGCGAAAACTCTGCGACTCCGACGGTGATGTTGACCATTGGATCGAAGAGCGACTCTCTGGTGACACCGGCGATGCCGCCGCGGGCAGCGATCGACTCCGCCTCGGCCGGCATGATCTGCATCAGGCCGACGGCACCGGCGTTCGAGACCACATCTGGCTCGAATCCGCTCTCCTGCCGGATGATCGAGGCGATGAGGTACGGGTCGATGCCTCGCTTCCGCGCTTCGGCGTCGATGGTGGGCCAGTAATTCAGCGGAAACAGAATCTCCCAGAACCGATGCGGGATGCCCGTCCCCCCGTGCCGGACGAACTCGCGGAAGCGACGCTGCAGGATTCCGTTCGCCTTGAATGGCTCGCCGCCACGGACATAAACATCGGCGAGCATGAACTGCAGCCCGAGATTGTCTGGATGGGCGGCGGCGACCCGCTTCATCTCCTGCGACGCGTCGCGGAAGAGCTCGATGGCTTCGAGCTCGCGGACCGTGTCGAGGCGCGGATCGGCAACCCCTGCGAGCAACGCGTCGATGTCGGGAAATGTCTGCGTAGATGAAGCCGCCAGCGGTCCGCCGTCCGCGGTCTGCGGTCCGCCCATGATCTGCCGGGCGCGGTAGCTGAAGTACGAGTAGGGATACTTTTCGATCAGCGCCCGGAACTTCACATCGCGCTCCTCGGGCCGGCCGATCTTCTCGAGGACCTTTCCCGACCAGAAGAGTGAGTTGCTCGTGAAGTCGGCATCGGGAAAGCTCTTCACGTAATCGTCGAACGTGGTGAGCGCGTCGGCATCGTGGCCCCACAGGACATACGTCCAGCCGAGGTTCCAGAGGTTCTCGCCGTCGTTGCCGATCGCGCCGGCATCGATGGCCGCGCGCAGATTCTTCACGGACTGCGCGTAGTCGGTGACGTCGGTGACGTAGTACTTGGCGCGAAGAGCTTTTGCTTCGGCGGCCTCTTTGCTCGACGGGAACTCGCGCTCGATCTCACTGAGGCCGTGCAGGAATGCCTCCGGTTTGCCGGAGCGCCACGCGGCACGGGCGCGCAACAGCATCGCCGGCGTTTCGAGGCGCATCCCCCCGGTGACGGCGATCAATTCCGAGTAGTGACGTGCGCCAAAGAGAGCGTGGTAGCGGACATTGCGGTATGAGGCGTCGCTTTCTGCGTCCGGGAAGCGCCGGGCGATGCGTCCGAGGAGGTCGAACGCCTGGTCGTAGCGGTCGTTGTGAACCAGGGAGAGTGCGAGCGCGACGGAGTCGCCGAACGACATCGTTTCGATCGGCGAGTCGGCGATCGCGGTGAGCTGGCCGTAGGTTTTCTCCGTGAAGCGTCCCTGCGGAAATGCAGTCAACAGGCGCTTCCGAGTGGAGGTGGCGAGATCGCTCCGCCCCGCTTTGTCGAGCTGGGCGGCCAGCGCCACCAGCGCCTCCTCGGTCAGCGCGTCGATCGGGACTGCCATCGCCTGCGAGTGGGCGGCGTCGGTCGCCGCCCGATCGCCGAGCTGCGCATAGAGACCGGGCAAACGGAGCCGCGCGATCACTGCCGCGGCGGAATCGGGAGCGGTAGCGATGATCTGCGCCGCGATTGCGGCGGCGTTCTGAACATGGTTGCGGTTCTGCTCGACTTCAGTCAGCCGAAGCTGCAGGTAAGGGGCGACGAGAGGATCGGCCGCCGCAGCTTTGGTCAGCGTGACAAACGCCTCGTCCCAGCGCTTCTGTTCGAATTCGTGTAGTCCCAGGAGTGCCACGGCGCGTTGAGAGGTGACCGGGTCGGCGGAAAGGCTGAGGAACCGCAGGCTGCGCTCGTACGCTTCGAGCTTGCCGGCAGTCTTCAGCGCGCGCGCCTCTTCGAGCGAGCTCGCCGGCGGCTCGAGCACAGCAGCCGGGGCCGGGGCCGGGGCGGGGGGCGGGGGAGCGGGGGCGGGCTGGTGGGCGCAGGCGGCGGCCAGAACCAGCAGGAACGCGAGCGCAGCAGTTGTCCGTCGGGAAGTCGACTTCCGCACTCCCTGCCACTCGAGGGTCACTCCACTCTCCGGGTCATTCGTCCTTCGCTCCCGCTGAAACCCGCGCGGCTGAAGAATCGGCGCGCCGCGCTGGGATCCTCGATCACGAGCATGTTACGGTCCAACTTCCGCGCGAGCCGGCCTGCCTCATCGAGCATGAATCGCCCGATTCGTTTGCGCCGGAACTCCCGTGCCACGACGAGATCGGCGACCCGGACGGCATCGGGGGTGATCTCGAGCGCCAGGACGGCGACGAGGTCGCCGACGAGCTTACCGAGCAGGCCGCATACCGGGGCGGCATTCCCCTCTCCTGCAGCCGCCAGGAAGGTCTCGATCGCAGCTTTGTCGGAAGCCTCGATCGGCCGGACAAACAAGCGTTGGCCTCGCATGCAACCCAAATCCTCCCATGCTTTTGCAGTATGTCGCCGCCGCAAATAATTTCTTGACTTTCGAGGGTGCTCAGCTAGACTTTCGACTCGGTCCTTCCATTTCAGAGCTCAATGTCGAAAGTGTGACGCTTCAATGAACGTGCAGCAGGCGATCTCCGAGTTTTTGCAGCACGGCCAAAGTGTGCGCAACCTTTCCGACCGCACTCTCCGCGCGTATCACTCCGATCTGACGCAGTTCCATTCGCACGTCGACGGGGCGGTGATGTCGGACATTACTCCGGAGCATCTGGAAACTTATCTCGACAAGCTGGGGACGAGCCCGTACCGCGACACGTCGATCCGTCGTAAAGTCGCCGCTCTCAAGGTTTTCTTCCGCTTCCTCGAGGAGCAGGGAATCGTCTCGGAGTCGCCGGCGCGGAAGCTCAAGATCAAGCGGCCCGTGGAAAGCCGCATTCCGGTGGTGCTGTCGTCTCGCGAGGTCAAAGCATTGCTGGCGGCGCCGAAGCAGCAGATCGCGGAGCTGACCGACTCACGCGACCACTCGGCGGGCGGACGGAACCGTTATTTCTGCGCCGTCCGCGACAACGTCATCCTGGAACTGCTCTTCTCGACCGGCATCCGTATTGGTGAGCTGGTGGCGCTCAACGTCGGCGACGCCGATCTGGCGGCGCGGCAGATTCAGATCACGGGACGGGCCACGCGCGGCCGCATCGTTCCGGTCTCAGATGCCGTGGCTGAAACGCTGGTGAACTACCTCGGTTTTCGTGATGACCGGATGCTCGACACGGCGGCATTGTTCGTCGGCCGTTCCGGAACCCGGCTGACCATCTACTCGATCGAGAACATCTTCAAGAAACACGTGCGGCTGGCCGAAATCAAACGGCACGTCACGCCGCATGCGCTGCGCCACACGATGGCAGCGATGCTCGTCTCCTCCGGCGCGGACATTCGCGTCGTGCAGGAGATCCTCGGCCACGCGTCGATCCTCTCGACGCAGGTCTACACCCGGCTGCCGATCCAGAAGGGCCGTCGCGGCTCCGTCATGCCGACGCCCGCCTTCACCGACCCGGCCGCGGTGAAGCTGAGCATCAAGAAGCGGTAGCCCCGGCGCCGCCACCGGCAGGCGATCGCCAGCGCCGGATCAATGGACATCAATATAGCTGTAGGGGCGCACAGCAGTGCGCCCGCTCTCCCGTTGAGAGCTGCGGGCGCGCTGCTGCGCGCCCCTACAGGATGGCAGGCTTGGCTCGTGTCATTGGAAGCGAGCGAGGGATTCGACTTCTCGACCAGCGATCCGGCGCGGGAGGCCGGATCGCGGCGGGCGAGACGCCCGCACTCCTCCGGTGACGTGACGCGCGATCCCCTCCCCCGCCAGTTGCTCCATATTTCACAGCCCCCTACACTGTCGGCCGCATGGGCCTGCCAAAGCTCTCCCTCACCACGAAGATCTTCATCGGACTCATCCTCGGTGTCCTCCTCGGCTGGCTGAAGCCCGATTGGGGCATCGCCATGCGGCCGCTGTCGATCCTGTTTCTGAATCTGATCAAGTCGATCATCGCCCCCCTCATCTTCTCGACCCTGGTGATCGGCATCGCGGGAACGGGCGACATCAAGCAGGTCGGGCGCATCGGGTTGAAGGCGTTGATCTACTTCGAGATCGTCACGACGTTCGCCCTCTTCATCGGCCTCGGTGCCGTGAACCTCGTCAAACCCGGCGTCGGGGTGTCGCTCTCCGGCGTTCACAAGGAGGAGAACAAGGCCGTCCTCGCGGATCGCGCGAAGACCCTTTCGGCGGAAGCCACCGCCGCTGCCCAGAGGGGCGACACGGCGACGGCCGCCGTAAAGGCGTCGCAGGCTGCCGATGCGGTCGGCAAAGGGCTGACCGCCCCTGAGCCTCCGGCCAAGCCACAGAAGTTCGGGGAGGTGATCTCACACCTTGCGCCGACCTCGATTCTCAAGGCCATGGCGGATGGCGACGTGCTCGGCATCGTCGTCTTTTCCGTTCTCTTCGCGCTCGCGGTGACGAGCATCGGGGAGAAGGCGCGGCCGATGATCACGTTCTGCGAATCGCTGGCGGACGTGATGTTCCGCTTCACCGAGTTCGTGATGCTCTTCGCGCCGATCGGCGTCGGTGCGGCGATGGCGAACACGGTGGGCCACTCCGGCCTCGGTGTTCTCAAGAATCTCGGCATGCTGGTGGGCACGCTTTACGGCGCGCTGACCGTTCTGATCCTCTTCGTGTTTCTCCCGGTCGCGCTCCTCTTCAAGGTTCCTCTGCGCGACTTCTTCAACGCGGTGAAGACTCCGGCCACGATCGCCTTCGCCACGACCTCTTCGGAGTCGGCTCTGCCGAAGGCGATGGAGAACATGGAGCGTCTGGGCGTGCCGCGGCGCATTGTCGGCTTCGTTCTCCCCACCGGCTACAGTTTCAATCTCGACGGCACCACCGTCTACCTTTCGCTCGCCTCGATCTTCGTGGCCCAGGCCGCCGGCGTCCATCTGACCTGGGCGCAGCAGATCTTCATGCTGGTCACGCTCATGCTCACGTCGAAGGGCGTTGCCGGCGTGCCGCGCGCCGCGCTCGTCATCCTTCTCGGTACTCTGGCCACGTTCAACCTCCCGCCCGAAGGGGTGCTCATCATCCTCGGTGTCGACGAGTTGATGGACATGGGCCGGACCGCCATCAACGTCATCGGAAACTGCCTCGCCACTGTGGTGGTGGCGCAGTGGGAGAACGCATTCCGGACGGAGGAGTGGGTTCGGGAAGAGGCCGAGCTCGAGCAGGTGACCGGCGAGCCGGCCATCGCCACCTGATCCGAGGTCAGACGGACTTCGAAGCGGGAGCGAGGAGCCTCGTCCGACAGTTTACAGATCTGATCGACCCGCGACAGCCTCGCTCGCACCGGTTTTGCACCTGACGCAAACGGAGGGTGCCGCCATGAAACGAGCATTGATTCCCATCGCGTTCGCAGCCGCGCTTGCCGGTTGCTCGACGGCGACCCAGAGCAGCGGTCCTGCCGTAGAGATGCACCTCACCGGCTCGAACCTGGAAGCGAATACGCTGTACTCCGCGGGGCCCATCGAGGCGGTGCTTCAGCTGACCGTCAACAACCCCACGGCCCAGCCGATCACCCTGCGTTCGCTCGAACTGCAGACGGTCGCGACGAACAGCTTCCAGTTGCGGAGCGAGACAGTGGTCAACAAGACCATTCCGCCCAATTCCGCTGCGACCTTGACGCTCTCGACGTGGGGTCGCTCGCGCGGCGGGCATCTGGCGGGTGAAGAGCCGATCACGATCCGCGGCAAGGGCTATTTCGACGCGCCGAGCGGAGGGTTCGTCAAGATTTTCGTGGACATGGTGGTCCCGCGGTGATCTCGCTTTGCCAGTGTTCATGAGGCTCCAGTGGTGACCTCCTTCTCCCC
>JADGOA010000237.1 GCA_017883215.1 Thermoanaerobaculia bacterium
GAGCAACGACGATCTGAACAACGCCCTCGCCACCGCGGAGAACGCAACGCTTCTCGCCGATTCAGCCGTGGCGCCGGGCATGCCGGCACCGCCGGCGGCGGCAACGGTGGTCGTCCCGCGCGCTGCCGCGGCAACCGAAGCGGCGATGTCGGATTACAAGACCACCCTGCGGGCGGCATTGAACAACTACTTCGCCGGCGAGTTCGAATCGGCCGAGCGCGATTTCGCGCAGCTCTCCAGGAAGATGCCGAACAACGGTTGGATCTGGGCGTTTCTCGGCGCCTCGCAGTATTCGCAGTACGCCTTCGAGGCGGATGAAACGCACAAGAAGGCCGCGGTGGAGTCGTTCTCCAAGGCCAAGAGAACGCGCTCGTGGAAAGGGGGACTTCCGGAGCGCTATTTCTCGAAGCGCATCCGGAAGTTCTTCGAAACCGTCGGCGGCTGAGATGTCGAGGGGCGAAGATTTCGGCTGAAATTCTTCGCCCCTGCAGAGCACCTACAGGACGTTGCCTCCTGAGGATCCCCCTCCCGTGTTGCTCTCCGGCGCGGGCGCCGGAGTGGGATCTGGGGTCGGGGCCGGAGCTGGAGCCGGCTGGCTGTAGGACGGAAGCACGGAGGTGACGGGGGTGGCCACGTTGGACGCGACCTCGCGCACCTGAGTGACCACGCGGCTGATCACGCTCTTCTTCGGAGCGCTCTTCTTCGCGGGCTTCTTCTTCGGGGCCGGCTTCGGAGCGGCCGCCTTCTTCGCTGGCGCTTTGCGGGCAGCAGCTTTCTTCGGTGCCGCTTTTCTGGCCGGCGCCTTCTTCACGGCCTTTTTCGCCGGCGCCTTCTTTGCAGCTTTCTTCGGAGCAGCCTTCTTTGCTGCTCTCTTCGGCGCCGCTCTCTTCGCCGGCTTCCTGGCCGCCGGCTTCTTCACGGCCTTCTTCGGCGCAGCCTTCCTGGCGGCGGACTTCCTGGCGGGTTTCGAGGATTTCTTCGACGACGATTTCTTTGAAGTCTTCTTCGACGACTTCTTTGATGCAGCCATTCGCTTCTCCTGTTCCAGTGCGTTAGATGACTGAGCCGAGGGGCGGGGATTCCAGCTGCGTGGCAACTTGGTTGCTAGAAAAACAATTTAGACGAACATGCTGCGAATGTCACGCCTTCGGTATCGGCGAACCACACTGCTCGTTGCCCTCGCGCTTTGGGGGGTCGCCTTCGCGTGCGCGGGGTATCTGTTCGCCCTCAATCGCCGGGTCACGCGCGAGCTCGTTCGGCACGGCTGGCGGGAGCCGACGGTGATCGTTTCCGCGGCGGGGGGTGGCGGCCGGGAGATCGCACGTTTGTATGGCGTCGACTGGCGGGTCAGCGCGCCGGTGTCACTCGGCGACGTTCCACGTTACGTCGCAAACGCCTTCGTCGCCGCCGAGGACGTCCGTTTCCGTCACCACCCCGGCATCGATCCGATCGGCATGTTCCGCGCGCTGTGGACGAACGTGCGGGCTCATGGAATCGCCCAGGGTGGAAGCACCATCGACCAGCAGATCATCAAGGCTCGTTTCCTGACGCAGGAGCGCACGCTGCGGCGGAAGGTCGTGGAAATCCCGCTGGCGCTTCTGCTGGACGCGCGGATGACGAAGGACGAGATCCTGGAGGTCTACCTCAACGACGTCTACCTCGGGCACAGTGGTGGGAAGCCGGTGCTGGGCATCGACGAGGCCTCGAGGCTGTACTTCGGGAAGCCAGCATCGCGATTGCGCATCGACGAGGCGGCGTTGCTCGCCAGCATCGTGCGCGCACCGAACCGCGACACCCCTGACAAGCGCCCCGACCTTGCCCGCGCGCGGCGGGACGCCATTCTCTCCATCATGCAGAAACACCGCTGGATCACCGACGACCAGTATCGCCAAGCCGTGGCGCGGGAGGTCGAGTTCCCCGGCGGCGCCGTGCCGCAGGCGCCGTATCCGTTCTATCTGCGGGCGCTCCGTTCGGAGATCGTGAACGAGATCGGCGTCCGGCCGGTGATCGAGGGCGGACTGCGCATCGTCTGTGAAATGGATCCGGTCGCGCAGAGCGCCGCCGAACGCTCGGCGCGGCGCGGTGCCGCGCAGCTGGAGTCGCGCTATTTCTGGATTCGCGAGCAGTCGCGGCGGGAGCCGTTGCAGGTGGCCATTCTGTCGATCGACCCGCGCAGCGGCGGCATTCGTGCCCTCGTCGGTGGAACGGATTTCGACGTCTCTCCCCTCGACCGGACCTCTAACATGCGCCGCCAGCCCGGCTCGGCGTTCAAGCCCTTCGTCTACGCCGCGGCCATCGCCTCGAAGCGGGCCACGCCGGCTTCGCTTCTGCTGGACGCTCCCCTCACCATCGATGTCGCTGGCGACCGCACCTGGCAGCCTCACAACTACGACGAGCGCTACCGCGGCCGCGTCACCCTGCGCGAAGCGTTCGAAGGATCGCTGAACGTCCCCACGGTCCGGCTGACCGAGGACATCGGATTGGACCGGGTCATCAAGGCGGCGGAGAAATTCGGATTCGAAGAAGAATTCGCCAACGTTCCCGCCCTGCCTCTCGGCGTGACTGAAGTGACGCTTCGCGAGCTCGCCGCGGCATACACGGCATTCCCGAATCTCGGAGTTCGCGTCGAGCCTTACCTCGTCACCGAAGTGACGGACCGCGGCGGCAGGCAACTGATGAAACACGATCGCGACGGGGCGCGTGTCATCGGAGCCGACGTCGCTTACGTCATGCACACGCTGCTGCGCGGGGTGGTCCAGCGCGGCACGGCGACACGCCTCAAGCGCTACGGACTCTCGTACGCGGCTGGCAAGACCGGGACTACCAGCGACTATCGCGATGCGTGGTTCGTCGGCTATACGGCCGACATGGTCACGGCGGTGTGGCTCGGCTTCGACCACGGCGCGCCGCTCCGGCTCTCCTCAGGCGAAGCCGCCATCCCTGTCTGGGGCACCTACATGAGCTCCATCCCCCATTCCGCGGCACAGCCGCAGCCGCCGAAGGGGGTGACGTTCCGCGACATCGATCCCGAAACCGGGATGCTGTGGAGCGAGGGATGTCCAGGGCCGTGGAGGGAAGTGTTCCTCAGCGGCACCGCGCCGACGCATCACTGCCCCACCGGCATTCTCGGCAGGGTCGTGCGCCGCGTCTTCTTCGATCGAGAGAACTTCGACGACCCTCCCGCGATCTCGCTCGAGCAGTTCCGCCGCTGGGCGAACGAGGTCGATCAGGGGCGCCAGCAGGTTCAAGGCATCCTCGGCCGGTTGCATCGAGTCTTCCGGTGAGCGCCATTCTTCCCCCGGAGTGCGGACGTCCTCGTCCGCAGCCGCCGGACGTGCCCGTCCGGCGGTGATCGGAATGGCGGGCCGTGGCCGACGATCGGACGAGGACGTCCGATCGATGCGGACGAGGACGTCCGCACTCCACCCGCGATTGACTTGTCCGCGGCAGCGGTTTACATTCACCGCTCGCTGGAGTGATTTGGGGCCGCTTGCAACCAGCCTAAAAAAAGCTAAATTGCCGCAAGTTCGAACCTGCTGTTTCGGATTGGCCCCACGTCGCCGTGGGGCTTTTTTTTGGTCCTGAGTGCCGAGTCCTGAGTCCTGAGAAAGGCAACTCAGCACTCAGGACTCAGGACTCAGGACTCGGACATGCACGACTTCATTCAAGCCATTGCCGACGAGCACGTCTACCTCTTCGACGGGGCGATGGGGACGATGCTCTATTCGAAGGGCGTGTTCATCAACCGCTGCTACGACGAGCTGAATCTCCGCGGTAACGACGTCGTGCTGGCGATCCACAAGGAGTACGTCAAGGCAGGCGCTGAGATCCTCGAGACCAACACCTACGGCGCGAATCGGCTGAAGCTTCAGCCGTTCGGTCTCGGTGAAGAGCTGCGCGAGATCAACATCGCCGCGGTCGATGTGGCGCGACGCGCGGCGGGCGATTCGGTCTACGTCGCCGGCGCCATCGGCCCCCTCGGCATCCGCATCGAACCGTACGGCCCCACCGCGCTCGACGAAGCACGTGAGATCTTCCGGGAACAGGCCGCTGCGCTGCTGCAGGGCGGCGTCGACCTCTTCGTTCTCGAGACCATGTCGAACATCGCCGAGATCGAGCAAGGCATTCTCGCGATCCATGACATCTGCTCGTTGCCTGTCATCGCGCAGATGACGATCACGCAGGACGGCCGAACCATCTTCGGCGACACGCCGCGCATCATCGCGCAGCGCCTCGATCGCGCCGGCGCCGATGTGATCGGTCTCAATTGCTCCGTCGGACCTGACGTGATGCTCGACGCCATAGAAGAAATGACCGCCGCGACCTCGCGAAAGATCTCGTGTCAGCCGAACGCCGGTCTGCCCCGCCAGGTCGACGGCCGCCAGATGTACATGGCGACCCCGGAGTACATGGCGGAGTACGCGCGGCGTCTCGTGCAGAAGGGCGTGAAATTCATTGGTGGCTGCTGCGGGACCACCCCGGAGCACATCAAGACCATGGGTGCCGCCGTGCGGCCGCTCTCGCCCCGCCGCAGCTTCGTCGTCGTCGAGCGGAACGGCACGGCCGAAAAGCCTGCGGGTGTCGAGCCGCAGGCGATGAGCGACCGTTCCCGTTGGGGAAAGAAGATCGCCGACGGCGAGTTCGTGACGACGATCGAGATCACACCGCCCAAAGGCGCGAACGCCGAAGGCATGCTGAAGGGCGTCGAGACAATCCGCAATGCCGGTGTCGACGCCGTCAACGTTCCGGACGGGCCGCGCGCGCAGAACCGCATGGGGGCCATGGCGGTGGCCGTTCTGGTGCAGCAGCGCGTCGGCATCGAAACGGTGCTCCACTACTGCTGCCGCGACCGCAACCTCCTCGGCATGCACTCCGACCTTCTGGGATGCGCAGCGCTGGGCATTCACAATGTCCTGCTCATCACCGGAGATCCCCCCAAGATGGGACCGTATCCCGACGCCACGGCCGTCTTCGACATCGATTCGATCGGACTCACCAACATGGTCAGCCTGATGAACCGTGGTCTCGACCTCGGCGGCAACCCCTTCGGCGACCCGACGGCATTCACCATCGGCGTCGGCGTGAATCCCGGGCACGTGGACCTCGATTACGAGCTGCGGCGCCTGGAGTGGAAAGCGAAAGCAGGCGCCGAGTACGCCATCACACAACCGGTGTTCGACGCCGCGCAGCTGGAGCGTTTCCTCCAGCGCATCGAGTGGATGCACCTTCCCGTCGTCGCCGGAATCTGGCCGCTGTTGTCCTACCGCAACGCGCAGTTCATGAACAACGAGGTGCCGGGCGTCTCCGTCCCTGGTGACGTGATGGAGCGGATGCGCATCGCCAGCGACCGGGGAAAAGAGTTCGCGCTGCGCGAAGGCGTGGCCATCGCCCGCGAGACGCTGCTGCGCGTCCGCGATCGCGTCGCCGGCGTACAGGTGTCGGCTCCCCTTGGCCGCGTCGATCTGGCCTTGCAGGTATTCGACGGACTGGTGGATCGGCGGGCCGAAGTGACGTCGTAATACGTGTCACCCGGAGCCCGGTCACCGCGCGCACTGCGCGAAGATTGACACCGCCGGAAAGAGCGGCGCGTCCCGGTCCCCTCGCCCCGTGCTCCCAATCGAACCGCCGCACTGAACAGACCCGCACGGGGCGAGGGGATGAAGGGGAGTGGGGTCGTGACGACGGCGAAAGACACGGCATCGCAAGGAAACGAGCGGGGGTTTCGGTACCCCACTCCCCTTGCATCCCCTCGCCCCGCGGACGTTCGTACAGCGTGATTGAGCGCGCTCGCGCCGCGGGGCGAGGGGACCGAGCTCGTGACTCTGCTCCGAGGCGGAGCGTT
>JADGOA010000016.1 GCA_017883215.1 Thermoanaerobaculia bacterium
CGTAGTCCGCGCCTTCGATATCGTCGAGCGTAGGAATGTGCTTCCGCGGAACGATGAGGATGTGCGTCGGCGCCTGCGGATTGATGTCGTGGAAGGCGTAGACGTCGTCGTCCTCGTAGACCTTGCGCGCCGGGATCTCGCCGGCGGCGATGCGGCAGAAGAGACACCGATCGTTGCTACCCATGCTTCGATAATACGACGGTCCGCGGAATGCCGGCGAGATCGGCGATGATGTCGTCGACCGTGAAGACGTGTGACGCAGCGATGGCTCGCACACGCTCCTCCTGCCCGAAGCCGATCTCGAGGATGACGCGCCCTCCGGGTGACAGCCGCGCCGGCGCCTGCAGGAGAATGCGCTCGAGGATCTCCGTCCCCTGCTCGCCCGGCGTGAGGGCCATGTGCGGCTCGTGCTCCCGCACTTCGACCTGCAGCTCTTCGACCTCCCTCGCCGGAATGTAGGGCGGATTCGAGAGGATGAGATCGAACCGGCCGTCGATGGCCGACAGAAGGTCGGAGGCGGCGAGGCCGATGGCGGCGCCGAGGCGGCGACAGTTCAGGGCGGTCACGGCCAGCGCGGCCATCGACGCGTCGGCAGCCGTGACGTCCAGGTCTGGTCTTTCGAGTTTCACCGAGACCGCGATGGCACCGCTGCCGGATCCGATGTCGATCACCTGCGCTCGGTCCGGCGCGAGCTTCACCGCCGTTTCGACGAGCAGTTCCGTCTCCGGCCGGGGGATCAGAACGCGATCGTCGACATAGAACTCGCGCCCGTAGAAATCTGCGCGGCGCCGGATGTACTGCAGCGGCTCTCCGGCGTGACGCCGCTCGAGCAGGGCCTGCAGCGGCGCCGGATCGATCTCGAGCTCGCCATGCGCGACCACGTAGGCGACGGATTTCCCGGCGAGGTCGGCCATCAGCACGTCGACGTCGCGCGGATTCGCGCCGCGGGCGAGCGCTTCAGCGCGGCAGCGCCTTCTGACCGAATCAACTCTCTCGAGCGGCATGGCGGGTGACTTAGCTGTCACCCCTCTTCTGGCACGCATTTGCCCGGCGGGAGAGGGGTGATCTTGCCGGACTCATTCTCCTCACGGCAGCACCTCCGGTTCCGTGTACGTCAGCTCGAGGAAGATGTCTTCGAGCGGGCTTCCCGGGCGTCCCGCCGCCTCCTTCAGCTCCGCGACGGTGCCGATTGCCGCGATCTGTCCCCGATGCAGTATGGCCACGCGATCGCAGACGGCTTCCGCGATCGACATCGTGTGCGTCGTGAGAAAGACGGTCTTTTTCTCCTCGGCGAGGCGCCGAAAAAGCTGCTTGACCTGCCGCTGCGCCAGGGCATCGAGACCCACCATCGGCTCGTCGATGATCAGAATCGTCGGGTCGTGAACCAGCGCGGCCACGATCACGAGCTTCTGCTTCATGCCGTGCGAGAGGTTTTCGATCCGGGCGTCGATCCAATCGCCGAGCCCGAAGTAGCGCAGCAGGTCGACCGCGCGCTTTTCGCAGGCGGGCCACTCCCGGCGATAGAGATTCGCCACGAACTGCAGCAGCTCGCGCCCTGTCAGTTTTTCGTACAGGTACGGCCGATCGGGGACGTAGCCGACGATGGCCTTGGCGCGGACCGGCTCCTGAATCACGTCGATGCCGGCGAGATGGACGGTCCCGCTCGTGGGCAGCGACAGGCCGGCCATGATCCGGATGGCGGTGGTTTTCCCGGCGCCGTTCGGACCGAGAAAGCCGAAGATCTCGCCGTGGGCGACGGTGAGAGAAAGGCGGTCGACGGCGGTGAATTCGCCGTATTTCTTTGTCAGGTCGCGGATCTGGATCATCGTGTGGGGGTCGGGCGTCAGGGGTCGGTCCCACCCGCCCGCGAGGGACCGACGATGAACGATGAAGGATGAACGATGCACAGCGGCGTCGGTTCATCCTTCGTCCTTCATCGTTGCAGCCCGACCCCCGACCCCCGACCCCTCGGTCGGCCGAGCGCGGCAAACAAGCCTAGGCTATCATCCGCTGGCCCGAAAACTTTCCAAGTGCGGTCCCGTAAATAGATGGCAGAACGTGAGCAGCTCGACGATCGGTCCCTGGTGGTCCGGATCCTCGGCGGCGACCGCGACCGGTTCGCGGAGCTGGTTTCGCGCTACGAACGGCGCGTAGTCAACTACGTCTACCGGATCACGCATCGCTACGAAGATGCCCACGATCTGACACAGGAAATCTTCGTGAAAGTCTTTCTGGCGCTCGATCGGTATGATCCGAAATACCAGTTTTCCACCTGGTTGTTCCGGATCGCGCAGAACAGCGCGATCGATGCGCTGCGGAAGAAGAGCGTCGCCGAAGTGCCGCTGACGCGCCCCGGCGACGACGAGGGGCCGAAGGAGCGCGAGTTTGCCGACGACGGCATCTCTCCGTATCGGGCTCTGAAAAACAAGCAGCTGAGCGCGGCCATCAACCGGGCGGTCGGCAAGCTGCCGCCGGATTACCGCGAGCTGATCCAGCTGCGACACTTCGCGGAGTTGTCGTACGAAGAGATCGCGTCGATGAAGAAGCTTCCCCTCGGCACGGTCAAGAACAAGCTGTTCCGTGCGCGCAATTTGCTGAAGGATGCGCTCGGAGAGTTCGTGGAACCGTTATGAAGAGCCAGTCATGTGAGCGGTATCTGTCGGATCCGGAGGCGAATGCCACGCATCTGGACGAGTGCGCCGAGTGCGCCGCGCTGTTCGCCTCGCCGGAGCTGCCATTCGACTACGAGCCGGTCGCCGTCGAGGCCATGCCGCTCGCTCCGTGGGAAGGTGCTTCGCACCGGCCCTGGGCGCTCGTGATCGGCGGCGCGCTGGCACTGCTGACCATCGCCGGCGGACTCTTCGCGAGCGCCGGAGTCGCTCCGCTGAGCGGCATCGCCGCCGCTCTGCGTTCCGGAGTGCCCCCCCTCGGCGTCGTGAAGCTCCTGCTGCAACAGGTTGGGACGGCAGCGCAGCAGGCGCCGGCGGCCTGGCAGATCGCGGTGGCCGTGCTGTTCGTCGCCGTCAACACGCTTCTCTGGTTTCTTCTCCGCCGCGCGCCGAAAGGAATCGACGTCGATGCGTAAGGCGACGCGGTTCCTGGTGCCGGCGACGCTCCTCGCAGCGATCGCCATGCTGACGGTTCTGTTCGTGCCCATCGGCGCCATCGGAGGGGAGCCGGTGCGGCCGGCGACGGCAAGCGGCGACCAGTACCTCTTCGGCCGTGACGCGGTCATCGCCAAGCCGCTTGCCGGCAATCTCCAGGTCTACGGCGGCAACGCCTACATTCAGGCGCCCGTGACGGGCGACGTTCTCGTCTTCGGCGGCGACATCGCGCTGCGCGACGGAGGCCGCGTTGGCGGCAACATCATCTACGCCGGCGGGAACGTCAGCGGAGCGGACGGCCGTGTGGCCGGCCGCGTCTATTCGCTGGCGACGCTCCCCGGAGCCGCGGCCACGCTGCAGAAGACGGCCGTGGTCGTCTCGCTGCTCCTGGCCTGGCTGGTGGTCGCCGTGGTGCTGACGCTTTCCAGCGGACGCGAAGTGCGCTTCTCATCGGTAGAGGTGCGATCGAGCGTCCTGCACTGCTTCGCGCTCGGTCTGGTGGCGTTCACGAGCTTCCTGCTGACTGCGATCGTCTTCAGCTATCTCGTCCCGTTTGTCATCGGCATCCCCCTTCTGGCCGCGCTCTCGGTGTTCGCAATCCTGACGAAGGTATACGGGATGGTGACGGTGTTCCACGCTGTGGGAACGCTGGTCGCTGCCCCGCGGACGCGCGAGCAGTTGATGGCACGCCGCTGGTTCCGCGGCGATCTGGCCATGGTCGTCATCGGCGTGCTGATTCTCGGCGGGATCCGGTTGATCCCGGGCATCGGCGCGATCGTCTGGGGCTGCGCGTCGGTATTCGGCGTCGGCGTGGCGCTGGCGACCAAGTTCGGCCGGCGTGAGCCTGCGTTCCTGGCCTGGCGGGAAGCGGAAGCCTGAGACGTGGCGAGGGCCTGTCCCCGTTGCGGTTCGGAACGGACGCGCCGCGGCGGCCACGCGATCTGGATGACCTACCTCGTGCTGATCGCGGCTGCGATGGTGGCCGTGTTGATGCTGCACCTGCACGCCGGAATCGTCGCCGCCATCATGCTGGCCGTGATCGTCATCGCTCATCTCATCCTCGACCAGCGCGTCTGCCTCCACTGCGGCGAACAGTGGTCGGGGAGGGGCAGGGGCGCGTAGCGGTGGGGCCTACCCGGGGTTCTGACGCCCTTCCGGCCTGGCCGATTGACCCTGTCATTCCGAGCCGGCGGAACCCCAGAGGGGTGGAGCGCGGCGAGGAATCCCCCGCCATCCCGGGAGTGCGGGGGATCCCTCGCTGTCCTCCACCGCTCCGCGGCTCCGGCAGCTCGGGATGACAATCCAAAGCATTCGTGTTAATCAACCCGCACCGCGAGCAACGTAGCTTTCCCTGCCGGCTACTCGCCCTCGCCACTCGCTGACCATGGACCCCAAACTCATCCGTAACTTCTCGATCATCGCCCACATCGACCACGGCAAGACGACGCTGTCCGATCGTCTCCTGCAACGGACCGGTGCGGTCGAGAGCCGGGACATGCATGAGCAGATGCTCGACGACATGGACCTGGAGCGGGAGCGCGGGATCACGATCAAAGCGCGTGCAGTGATGCTGCGCTACAGCGCCAAAGACGGCAACGAGTACATGTTCAACCTGATCGACACCCCAGGGCACGTCGACTTCTCGTACGAAGTCTCGCGCTCTCTGGCAGCGTGCGAAGGGGCCATTCTCGTCGTCGACGCCACCCAGGGCGTCGAGGCGCAGACGCTGGCGAATAGTTATTTGGCCATCAACAACAACCTCGACATCCTGCCGGTCATCAACAAGGTGGACCTCCCCTCGGCCGAGCCGGAGCGTGTCCGCGAGCAGATCGAGAACGTCATCGGCCTCGATGCGCACGATGCCGTTCTCGCCTCCGCCAAGGCCGGCATCGGCATAGACGAGATCCTCGAGAAGATCATCACCCACATTGCCGCGCCGAAGGGGAATCCCGCCGCGCCGCTGCGGGCTCTGCTGTTCGACTCCTGGTACGACTCCTACCGCGGCGTCATGTGCCTGGTGCGCATCATCGACGGCGAGATCCGCCGGGGGATGAAGATCAAGTTCATGTCCACCGACCGCGAGTACGAGGTCATGGAGATGGGTATCTTCACCCCCAAGCCGAGAGCCGTCGACTCGCTGGGGGTGGGCGAGGTTGGATTCTTCGCCGCAAACATCAAGGACATCGTCCTGGCCAAGATCGGCGACACAGTCACCGAAGCGCGCGCGAACCCGACGCCGCTGCCTGGCTTCCAGGAAGTGAAGGCGATGGTTTTCGCAGGCCTTTTTCCGATCGTCACCGAAGAATACGAGAACCTCCGCGACGCCGTGCAGAAGCTGAAGCTGAACGACTCTTCGTTCTCCTATGAGCCGGAGAACTCGGTCGCACTGGGATTCGGATTCCGCTGTGGATTTCTCGGCCTGCTGCACATGGAGATCATCCAGGAGCGGCTGGAGCGCGAGTTCAATCTCGAGCTCCTCACCACCGCCCCCGGAGTCCGCTACCGGGTCACCACCACCGCCGGCGAGGTTCTGGAGATCGAAAACCCGCACCGGTTGCCCGATCCGGCGGAGATCGCTTCGATCGAAGAGCCCTTCCTGGAAGTGACCATCCTCACAAACGACGAATTCGTTGGCCCGATTCTGGCTCTGGCGATCGATCGACGTGGCCAGCAGAAGAAGCTGGAGTACGTCAGCGCCAACAGAGTCATGATTGTTTACGAAATGCCGTTGAATGAGGTGATCCTCGATTTCTTCGACAAGCTGAAATCGATTTCTCGCGGATATGCCTCACTCGACTACCAGTTCATCGGGTACCGCGAAAGCGATCTCGTGAAAATGGACGTGCTGGTCAACGGTGAACCCCTCGACGCGCTCAGCCTGATCCTCCACGAGGACAAGGCCCACGCTCGAGGCAAGATGCTGGTCGAGAAAATGAAGGAGTTCATCCCTCGACAGATGTTCGAAGTTGCGTTGCAGGCGGCCATTGGGAATCGGGTGATCGCCCGCCAAACCGTGAAAGCTTTGCGCAAGAACGTGCTCGCCAAGTGCTACGGCGGCGACATCTCGCGCAAGCGAAAGCTCCTCGAGAAGCAGAAAGAGGGCAAGAAGCGGATGAAGCGGGTCGGAAAGGTTGAGATACCGCAGGAAGCTTTTCTGGCAGTGTTGAAGATCGACTGATCACCCCAGGAGGACGCCCCGTGAGATTTCCCGCGAGATTGCTCCCGGCCGCAGCCTTTGCCCTTTTGGCATTTTCCTGCGCCAGTACGACGCCGGTGGACATGAAGGAGCCACGACGGCTCGTCGGCACCGAAAACGGCGTGCGCATCGACGCACAAATTTTCGGTGAACAGTTCTCGCCCGGCCAGGCGGTCGCCATCACCTACGACGTCACCAACGAGCGTCCGGGCGCGGTCGCGGTCGCCGATCTGGTACCGGTGAGCTCCTACGACCCCGAGACCCAGACCGTGACGGTGACATTCGGGTCGGAGATTCCAGGGCATGAGCTCCTGCCGCGCCTGTTGGTCATCCCGTCGGGCCAGAAGAAGAGCTTCTCCGGTAGCGCCGTGATCAGCGGCGTGTTCGGGACCGGATCCGGTTTCCAGCACGCCCCCCGCGGACTTCAGGTGATGTTGCACTTCCTCGGAGAAACCAAGCCGTTCGAACAGCTGATCGGAATCCAGGAGCGGGTCGTTCGCAATCCGCAGCTGGCCGATGCGCTCTTGCCGAAATGGCTCGAGCGCACCGAGACCATCATCACCAATGTCCTGCCGATGCGCTGGGTACTGCCGTTCAATCCCGACGAGGGGACGGTGCGGCGAAGGCCGTAGGCAGCGAGCAGCGAGATCGATAGTGTGCCGGGATCGCTGCAGCGGTCTTTCACCACAGAGGCACAGAGGACACAGAGAACGCACGGAGATTTTCGTCTTTTTCTGTGCTCTCTGTGCCTCTGTGGTGAATTCTAAGCGGCGGCGCGCTCCACCGTGGCCGGCTCGGAATGACACGTTGCGTGGCAGACGGCGACAAACGACGAACGGCGAGCCCTCGGCTCGCCGCTCGTTCGTTGCAGGCAGGGTGAAGATTAGAAACTTGCCAGCGCGTCCGGCTCGTTCTCGTACACCTCGAACACGGTGATCAGCTGCGTCACGTGCAGCAGTTCGTTCAGCTTGGCGGGGAGGTGGAGCAGTTTCAGTTTCCCGCCGCGGTTCGCCACCGTGGTGTACGAGCCGACGAGCTCGCCGATCCCCGATGAATCGATTGTCGTGACGCCGCCCATGTCGAGGAGGATTTTGATGTTGCCCTGTGTCACGGCATTCCCGATCACCTCGCGGAGCTGCTGGTCGCCGGAGCCGATCGTGATCTTGCCGTCGAGTTTGATGATCTCGACACCGTTGACGTTATGGCTAGTGGCTTTCATGTTTTTCTCCTTCGGGCTTTCGGAGCCGACCGGCTTGCCTCAGGCGAGCCGGCGGGTTCCGAGAGCCAAATTCATAGTTTGCTGCTGCTGGCCAGTCCTGATCCTTTGGCCAGGTTCTTGGTCATGACCAGCGATGTTCCGCCGTCGGGATTGAACGAATACTGAACCGCATCCATGAAGGTGCGCATGTAGAAGATGCCCCGGCCGCTTGTCTTCATGAGGTTCTGGGGGTTCAGTGGGTCGCTCACTTTGTCGGGGTCGAATCCATCCCCTTCGTCCGAGATCCTGATCTCGAGCTCGTAGTCGCGCAAGGTGAAGGTGGCGTTCACCTTTTTCGACACGTCCAGCCTATTGCCGTGCTTGATCGCATTCGCGACCGCTTCACGGACCGCCATGCCGATCCAATGCGAGCCATCTTCGTCGAGTCCGGCGTTCTCGCAGAGATGCTCTGCGATCACCTGAACGAGCTCGATGTTTTCAAAGCGGCTGCTGATGGTGATCTCGATCCGCTCGCCGTCGCGTTCCATGCTGAATCGTCGCGGCATTCTACGGGAACGAAAAGCGAACTTGCAAAGCTTTACGCAACAGATCGATGGTGGCCAAACTGCGGAGCGGCCTGAATTTGACACGTTTCGGTGGCTCCTGGCGGCGGAATGGCCCCGGTGCCGGTGCCGTTGACGGAGCCCATGAGGCGCCCCTTTATCCTCGCCGCTTTGCTGCTGTTTGTCGCCGCCGGCGCCCTGGCGGGCTCGCTCGAGGAACAGAAGCAGGAGGCCGTACGCATTCGCGGTCTGTCGTTCATCCACGACGTGAAGGCGATCTCGATCGACCGCAGCGAGCTGCCGGGACATCTGCACAGACAGCTCATGGCCTCTCTGCCGTACTCGTTCGCCGACTACGGACGGGTTCTTGCGGCGCTGCGGCTCATTGACACGGCGCAGGCGGCCAGCGAGCCGAAACTGCTCGACCTCCTCGAACAGCAGGTGCTCGCGTTTTACGACCCGCTGACCCACACATACTTCGCGATTCGGCAGCTGCCGAATGCGATTCCCGCCGAGGCCAGGCAGCTTCCGCTCGAAGACGCCGTGGCCGTTCACGAGCTCACGCACGCGCTGCAGGATCAGCATTTCTCCATCGGATTGAAGGACTATGGGCTGCGGAACGACTGGGACGGCAGCATGGCGCTGCATGCTGTCATCGAAGGGGACGCCACGCTGGTGATGATGGCGAAGCTCGCCAGCGTCTCGGGAATGACCCTCGACGACCTGGTCAGCAACGACATGCTGGTCAGCGGTCTCAGTGCTGCGGCGGCGATGATGAGGTCAGACAACGACGGAACGCCTCGATACTTCATCGACCAGCTGGCGTTTCCGTACGTCCAGGGGAGTCGATTCGTGATCGAGGCATACAGGCGCGGCGGATGGAAAGCGGTCAATCAGATCTACGCCGATCCGCCCCGCTCCACGCGCGACGTCATGCATCCGGAGGAGTATTTCGCCGGACGCCGCACCGCGAACGCCTTCACAACGCAGCCTCCTTTCGCCGTGCAGCGGCTGCTCACGGTCGAGCACCTCGGCGAATACCACTGGTCGTTTCTTCTCGGCGGCGACAACGCCCGCGGCTGGCGCGGCGATCGCGCCACAATCGTCGATGACGCGTTCTGCCAGCCGACAGTCCTCGTGGAGACCCGATGGGAGTCTCCACAGCGCGCGGCCGCGTTCCGGGCAGCGTACGCAAGCTTCCTCGACAAGCAGGGGATCGATGCCGATCTCGTGCAGCGCGGCAGCGACGTCGACGTCGCCTACGGCGCCGATCCCGTGCTCGCCGCCAGGTTCATGAAGCGATGATCGACATCGATTACAAGACGCTGGAGAGCGAGCTGGAAACGGGCTCGTTTCGGGAGCGGCTCGAAGACGAGCTGACGAAGGGCTTCCGTGCGATTCACGAGTCCGGCGAGCGCCTGCCGACTGCCTCTCATTATGCGGCGCAGATCGCCGAGATCGTCAATCGCGGCGCCGCAGAGCCCTTGCGGTCTTCTGTCGCATTCGAGCTTTACCAGGAGATCCTCACAGCGTGCGAGCGGGCGAGAGCCACCGTGATGGGCGAGGCGTAGGGCAGGAAGCAGCGGCGGAGCCGTTTTGGAGTGCGGCGACCACAGTCGCCGCTTTCGGATCCACCTCGCTCCAAGTGCCGCAGGAAAAGCGGCGACTGGCGTCGCCGCACTCCAAAGCGCTTCGCGCTCCCAATCTTGAACCAAGTAAGATCCCTCCGTGCGCCACAAGCTCCGATCTTCGTACCCCGCGCTTTCGTCGTTCGCGACGAGCGGCGGGTGAGCGTGCAAGCTGGGTCAGGATGACCTGCACACGCTTCTCTCCAGGATCCCTCTCCACGAGGGAACAGGGGATCTTCTTGTCGGTAATCGCACCAGCGACGACGCTGCGGTGCTGCGCATCAGCGGCGACCTGGCCATTGCACAGACCCTCGACTTCTTCACGCCGATCGTCGACGATCCGTTTCTGTTCGGCGCCATCGCCGCCGTGAACTCCGTTTCCGACATCTATGCCATGGGCGCAAAGCCCGTCCTCGGGCTGGCCATCGCCGCGTTCCCGAGTGACAAGCTGCCGCTGGAGATGCTGCAGCAGATCTTCAACGGCGGCGCCTCGAAAGCCGCCGAAGCGGGATTCCCGATCGGGGGCGGCCACACCATCATCGACGACGTTCCGAAATACGGCCTGGCCGTCACCGGGATCGTCAGCGTGGACAAGCTGGTTCGCAACTCGACCGCGAGCGCGGGCGACCTGCTATACCTGACCAAGCCGATCGGCAACGGAATTCTCGTCAGCCGCTATCGTGCGGCGACCACGCGGAAGCTGTTCCGGCGGAAGCCGCCCAACATCGACGAGGCCATCGACTGGATGCTGCGCCTCAATCGCGACGCGGGCGAGGCCATGGTTGCCGCCGGTGCGAGCGCGGCCACGGACATCACCGGCTACGGTCTCCTCGGTCATCTCCTGGAGATGTGTGCCGGGGCGGGAGCAGGCGCCGAGATCCTGGTCTCACAGGTGCCGGTGCTCACCGGTGCGCGTGAGGCCCTGGCCGAGGGGTTCTTTCCGGCGGGGTCGACGCGCAACATGGAGGGGTTCGGGTCGCGCGTCCGCTTGTCCGTTCCGGAAAGCGAGTTCAAATTGGTGTGTGACGCGCAGACGAGCGGTGGACTTCTGATCGCCATCGCCCCAGACCGCGCGCAGAAGCTCGAGTCGATCTTCGATCAGAGCGGCCTGTTCTATGCAAAGGTTGGCAGCATGACTGACGAGAGCGGCATCGTCGCGCTCGTCCCATGAGGAGAAAGCGATGCACTATTGCCCGAGGTGCAAGCAGGAGTTTGGTTCCGACGTTTCCGAGTGTCCGGACGACAAGGTCGCACTCGTCAACGAGCTTCCCTACCAGACCGTCTCCAGTGACGACGCCACCTGGGTCGAGATCGCCAGCACCGGCAGCGAAGAGGAAGCGAACCTGTTGAAGGGATTTCTCGAAGGGGCAGGGATTCCGGCGCAGATCGAGAACGTCAGGTTCTCGATGGAACCGATCAATTTCGGGACGATGGGCGACATCCGCATCTACGTCGGCGCCGAGGATGAAGCCCGCGCCGTTGCCCTGCTGCGGAAGCGCGAAGACGAATTCGACCAGTTGGACGATGACGGCGAGAACGTCGTCACGGACGAAGGGACAGCCGACATCGCCGACGACGCCGAAACCGAAGTCGAGAAAGCATGAGCGAGCTGCCGCCGCCCAACAGTGGTCCCAAGCCTGTCGAACACGCCCACGCGGTCGACGAGAACACGCTGCCGCGTTGGGTGCCGGTACTGATCGGCGCCGTGCTCGTGGCGATGGCAGGGCTGGCGGTATTCACCGGCCTTCGCTACCGGAGCAACTCGCTGTCGACGATCGTCCGGCCGCCGCACAGAATCCAGCCGCCGGCGAGCGCGGCTCCTCCGGGAGAGCCCGAGGCCGGTGCGTCGCTGATGTTCCCGGGGTCGTCGGGCGACAACGCGCCCGCCGCGCATCCTCCGGTCACCGGCGCCGCGCGCGCGATCGTCACCGGAACCGGCGGCGCGATCAACGCGACGGTGCGGATCTGGGCCCGCCGCGGAATGCAGTTGAACGTAGTCCCCGGCGATGCCCTCGTGTACGTGAACGAAGTCGCCGTCGGTCAGGCCAAGCAGTTCGACACCCCTGACGAGATCTACGACTTTCCGGCGGCGGGGAGCTACAACGTCAGGTTCGTCGCGCCTGGGTACAAGGAGCGCGCCTTCGTCGTGACCGCCAGCGAGACCGCGAAAAGCGAGATCGCGCGGATCGACGCGAAGCTGGAGAAGCAGTAGGTCTGCCACCCCCGTTTCTCACCACAGAGGCACAGAGGACACAGAGAACGCACGGAGATTCTCGTCTTTTTCTGTGCTCTCTGTGCCTCTGTGGTGAATTCCTTACTCGCTACTCCCTGAATCAATGCGCCGCTGTTTGATCCTGCTCTTTCTTCTTCTTCGAGTCGATGATGATCTTTTCCTGCAGGTTGCGAGGCACTTCTTCGTAATGCGAGTACTCCATGTGGAAGCTCCCGCGGCCCTGCGTGATCGAGCGCAGCGTCGAGCCGTACGTGAGCATCTCCGACATCGGCACGCGGGCGTGAACGGTCTGCATGTCGTCTTCGGCGTCGACTCCTTCGACGCGTCCGCGGCGTGAGTTCAGGTCGCCCATCAGGTCTCCCACGTATTCGGCGGGGGCGCTGATGTTGACCTTCATGATCGGTTCGAGCAAGGTCGGCCTGGCCTGCTCCATTCCCTGCTGGAAGGCCAGCGAGCCGGCGATCTTGAAGGCCATTTCCGAGGAGTCGACGTCGTGGTACTGGCCGTCCTTGAGGCGGACGCGGAAGTCGACCACTGGGAATCCGGCGAGGTAGCCCTTCACGCGCGCGTCCTGGATGCCCTTCTCCACGGCGGGGATGTACTGACGGGGGATCGAGCCGCCGAAGATCTCGTCGACGAACTCGAAATCGCCACCGCGAGGCAGCGGCTCGATGGTGATCTTGCAGTCGGCGAACTGGCCGTGGCCGCCGGACTGTTTCTTGTGGCGGCCGTGCGCGTCCGCGGCCTTGGTGATGGTCTCGCGGTAGGGGACTTTCGGCGGATGCAGGATGACGTCGACGCCGTACTTTTTCTTGAGTTTCGCCACGACGATCTCGACGTGCAGCTGTCCCTGGCCGCTGATCAGGAACTCTTTGGTCTGTTCGTCGCGCGAGAACTTGATGGTCGGATCCTCTTCGATGATGCGGCCGATGGCGCTGGAGAGCTTGTCCTCATCGCCGCGCGCCTTCGCTTCGACCGCAAAGGCGATCGCCGCTTCCGGATAGGCGAGGTGCTTGATGACGATGGCGTGATCTTTGGTGGCCAGCGTGTCGCCGGTGCGGACGTCCTTGAGCTTCGCCACCGCGCCGATGTCGCCGGCCTTGAGCTCCGCCACCGGGATCTGCTGCTTGCCCTGCAGGACCTGCAGCTTGCCGACGCGCTCTTCGTGATCGCGCGAGGTGTTCCAGTAGGTCGCATCGGATTTGAACGTGCCCGAGTAGACGCGGAAGAGCGACACCCGGCCCGAGAACGGATCGGAGAACGTCTTGAACACCAGCGCCGCGGGAAAGGCCTCGGCCCGCCGGTCAAACGTGATCGGCTGCCCGTTGCGGTCCGTGCCGTCGACGGTTTTGATCTCGTCGGCCGCCGGGAGCAGCGCCACGATGTCGTCGAGGAGCGGCTGCCCTCCGATGTTGTGCGAGGCGGAGGCCAGGACGGCCGGGAAGATCTCGCGGTGCGCCACTTCGCGCCTGAGGCCGTCCATCAGCTCTTCCTGGGACAGCCCCCCCTGATCGAAGAATTTCTCCATGAGGGTGTCGTCGCCCTCGGCCACTTTTTCGATCAGCTTCTCCCGCCAGCTGTCGGCGTTAGCCTTCAGATCGGCCGGGATCTCGATGGCGTCGAACTTTCCGGAGGCGTCCGCGGCGTACTTGTAGGCTTTCATTGACACGAGGTCGATGACGCCTGTGAAGTCCTTTTCTTCGCCGATCGGCAACTGGATGGGAACGACGTTCTTGCCGAACTTCCTCTGCAGCGAATCGAGAGCGCGCTGGAACGAGGCGCGCTCCCGGTCCATCTTGTTGATGACGACGAGCCGCGGCAGGTCGAACTCGTCGGCGAACTTCCACATCTTCTCGGTGTTCACCTCGACGCCGGTGACGCCGCTGACCACGACCATCGCCGCGTCGGCGACGCGGATGGCCGTCTTCGCCTCCATCTGGAAAATGCCGAAGCCGGGCGTGTCGAGCAGGTTGATTTTCGTGTTTTTCCACTCCGCACAGCCGACGGCCGAGGAGATCGAGTGCTTGCGATCGATCTCATCAGCATCGAAATCGGTCGTCGTCGTGCCGTCTTCGATCCGGCCGAGCCGCGTGGTGGCGCCCGCGTTGAACAACAGTTGCGACACCAGCATGGTCTTCCCGGTGTCGTTGTGACCAACCAAGACCACGTTGCGGATCTCGGATCCCGAATAGACTTTCATAGAGCTTGACCTCGAGTGGATTTCACCAACAGGCGGTGAATCATAAATTAAAATGAGAGGGAGGCGCGCACAGCGGATCGCCCGCGCCTGTGTCCGGTCATCGGCTAGGCCCGCTTTCGGGAGAGTATGATTGCCAGCTTATGGAACTCCGATTGACCCCGACCCGGACGGCCGCCGGACGGAACAGAGTTCCCGCGGAGATCGCGCGCTGGTGAAGCTCGGGCGTTATGAGGTCGTTCGCGAGTTGGGCAAGGGGGCGATGGGCATCGTCTACCTCGCCAAAGATCCGCTGATCGGCCGCCTCGTCGCCCTGAAGACGATCAGGCCGGCTCAGGGCGACGAAGACGACACCAACGAATTCCAGCAGCGCTTCGTCCGCGAGGCTCAGGCCGCCGGCATCCTCAACCATCCTGCCATCGTCACCGTCTTCGACATCGGCGTGGACGAGGCCTCCGGCGTCTCCTTCATCGCCATGGAGTACGTCGAGGGACAGAACCTCAAGGAAGTCCTGGCGCAGGGACGGCCGTTCACCTTCCAACAGACCGCCGACATCATCGCGCAGGTCGCAGAGGCGCTCGACTTCGCTCATGCGAAGGGAATCGTCCATCGGGACGTGAAACCGGCCAACATCATCCTGCTCGACGGCACGCGGGCGAAGATCATGGATTTCGGGATCGCCAAGATCGCCAGCGGCGGCAATCTCACCACCACCGGACAATTCCTCGGAACGCCGAACTACATGGCTCCCGAACAGATCAAGGGCTCTCCGGTCGACGGCCGCACCGACATCTTCGCCCTCGGCATCTGCCTCTATGAGTGTCTGACGCACCGCAAACCGTTCGGCGGCGATTCACTCACCTCCATCTCCTACAAGATCGTCCACGAGGATTTCCCTCCCCTCGCCGAGGTCAATCCTCAGATTTCGGATTCTTTTCAGGACGTCGTGGCCCGCTGTCTGGCCAAGGACCCGGGGAAGCGCTATCAGCGAGCCCGCGACCTCGGGCTGGCTCTGCGAGCCGTCGCTCGCGGCGACACGCCCGCTCCCGTCGAGCCGATGCAGGCGGAAGAGACGATCCTGACCCGCGACAAGATTCCCACGATCGAAGTGCCGTTTCCCGAAGCGGTCGAGGCCGAAGATCCCGGCGCGGCCGGCCAGACATTTCCAGCCGCCACGGCGCTCGCGGCTGCAGGCGCCGCCGTCCCTCCATCCGCGGCAGCAGCGAAGGTCGCCTCTCGCCGGCCGGCCGCCGCTCTGCAACTGCGGAAAACATTGTCGAACGTTCGCGCCATGCCGCTGTGGAGGCGGCCGGTCCACCCGGCGCTCTTCATCGGCATTGTCGCCGTTCTGGTCATCGCCCTGCTCGCCGCCGTCGTCGCACTCCGCGGCAAGCAAGTGCCGGCGCGCGCCGTCGACGTGAAGGCGGAGAAGCAGCGAGCCAGCGAGCGCGACCTTCGCAAGCAGGCCAACGGGCTGGCGAGCCAGGGACAGCTCGCGCAGGCCTACGAGAAATATCAGGAGTTGCACCGCATTGCGCCGAACTCTCCCGCGGTGACGCAGATCCTGCAGAACCTCGAGACGCGCCGGCAGAAGGAAGAGACCACCCGGCAGCAACTGGCGCAGGCGAAGCAGAAGCTCGATGAAGGGGTGGCGCTGTTCAACCAGAACAAGTACGCCGAGTCCATCCCATTGTTCGAAGAGTCGTTCCACATCAATCCTAATTCCGAGGAAGCCGCCAACTATCTGAAGCTCGCGCAACACGCGCAGCAGATCGCCGAGCAGGAGAAGGCCATGCGCGCGCCGGCACGCAGTACCCCGGCACGCGGTACCCCGGCTGCCACCGCCACCGTCGCTGCTGTGTCGCGAAACGGCGGAGCCAGAACGGCGACGGACGGAGGGCGCGCCATCAACAACGCGCCGGCGCAGCTGACCACCGTGTTCAACAACAGCAGCTTCAACGACGGCTACATTCTCGTGAAAGTCGGCAGTCAGGTCGTCGCTCAAGAAAACCTGTGGCAGGAGACGGTGCGCTTCTTCAGAAGGAACAAGACTCCGCGCGCCGTCAACGTGTCCAAGGAGTTTCCGCCGGTGAACGCGGACCTCGACGTCTGGGTCGTGGTCCCTTCGCTCAGCATCAAGGAGCACAAAGTCTTCAAGCAGAACTTTCAGCCGGGAGTCGCGCACAAACTGGTGGTCAGCTTCGATGCGGCGAGCAAGAAGCTCGATTTCCAGCTCAACTGAGCCGCGGCGCCTGTCCCGCGGTTCCGCTCCCGCTTCCCGCGAAGCGCGGAGCGAGGAGCGGCCTTCAGCCGGTGAATTTTCGCGACGTTCGTCGCCACTCGAATTTGCCATCGCGACGCGCGACGAGCTGTGGTTGCGCGGCCGCTGCATGGAGCGATTGCTCACGCACGGAATCGCGCGCCATCGCGGCCGGCGGATCGAAGCGAGTGATGAGGCCGACTCGGAGCTGATCCGCATCTGCGACCAGCTGATGGCCGCGGCGCGAGAAGCCGCGCATGCGGTCGGCGACGCGCGCGTGCGAGCCGTCGCTTCTGCGCGCCGCGCCGGCGCCGTTGTCGTCACCGAGACGACGATGACGATCACGATGCATCATGTATCGATCGTCACGTCGGCGGAATTCGCTGCGGGAGATGCTGCCATTCTGCGCGACCTCGTCGCGACTGAGACGAATATGCGCTATCGGAAGCTCCCGGTTGTTTGGCGCAATGGCTCGGCTGCCGTGCTGCTGCATGAGGCGATCGGTCACGCCGCGGAGCACGACGCCCCGCCGGTCGGCTGGCCCGCCTGGTTGCGCGTCACCGACGAGCCGTCGTATCCGGTCGACGACTGCGGCGGTGCCACGCGCCGTTCGGACCTCCTGCGCGAACGGCCGGCGTCGCTCCGGCGGGAGAGCTTTCGCGATATCCCGCTGCAGCGGATGTCGACCATCGTCGTGCGGCAGGAAGGGGCATCCTTCTCACTGCCGGAGGAGCGAATCGAGGTGCATCTGGTCGCAGGCGGCAACTACGACCCTTTGCTGGATCGTGTGACGGTGGAGATCGCCGTGGCGGATCTGGTCGCCCGCGGCCGGAAGAAGCGGCTCCGGCCCTTCACGATCCACGAGTCACGCCAGGAGGTGGCGCGCTCGCTCGCCGGCGCGACGGGCGATCCGATCCGCTATCCCGGCGTCATCTGCTCGCGCGAAGGACAGGAGATCGCCGTCGGCTCTCACGCGCCGGTGATGTTGACGTTATGAGCGAGATCTACCGCAAGCGCGGGCGCGTAGCCCGTCACGAGAACGGGCAGACCATTCTCGTCGAAGAGGCGGGAGAGGCCATCGAGATCGGCCGCGAGTTCGAGGCCCGTCCGCTGAAAGAAACTGCGGAACTGCCGCCCGTCGACGCCGGTGCCGTCGAACGGGTTGCGCGCGAGATCGGGCGCATCGTGAAACCGAACGCCATCGAGCGTCTCATCGTCAGCGAGGGCGTCGCGGAACACGAATTCAACGGCGTCCGCTGGAGCGAGTCGACCCGGAGGATTCATCTGTCGATCGCCCATCGCGACTTCCGGCTTCTCGTCGACCGTGGAGACTTCGAGCTGGGTGACATCGAGCGCGCGGCGCGGGCACTCGAAAACGTGCAGGCCGAGCGGGAGCCGCCGCCGCGCATCCGTGCCCGCCCCAACGTCTCGGCGGCGCTCCTCCCGTCGCTCCCGACCATCGCCCCGCCCAATGTCGAGCTCCGGCAGATGGCCGGCGGGACCGACGGCAAGGGCGCGCCGGTGCGGGAGGAGCCGATCACCGCGCCGCCATGGACGAACTGGTACCGCCCCAGCTACCGCGTCCGTCCGGTGCGCATGCCTTTCAACCTCCGCGCGCACTGCGAGATCAAGGTCATCGACGCCGACGTGCCGGAGGCGGTGGCGATCCTCGCGCCCGTCGACGGCATCGTCATGCGCGTCCTGATCGCCGACCGCGGCATTTCATACCCCGCCACCGTTCGCATCTCCCGAATCGACGCCGTCGCCGACGAGGTGACCTGGTATCCCTACGGCGCCGGCGCGTTCGGCGCGAGCATGATGCTGTGAGCAGGCATGCCGCATACCGACTCGGGAATTCGGGACTGCGGTTAGAATCCGCCACGGCATGACCACTCCGAACAGACAGATCGAGTTCTTCGCCCGAGCCATCGTGAACCGGCTCGAAGACCGCGGACTGGTCGAGTTCGGCGACGCCGAGGAAGGGATCCAGCTCGTCGCTCGGGTGCTGGAGGAGAACTTCGCCGCAGTCGATGCCCTCGAGCAGCAGGCGAGGCAAACGCTCGCCAAGACCCTCGGCCGCGAGCCGAAGGCAAACGAGATCGAAGAAGAAATGCAGAGGGTCGCTGCAGAGCGCGACTTCACTCTGTAAGACGGAGTGCGGACGTCCTCGTCCGCAGCCGCCGGGCGTCCCCGCCCGGCGGTACATGACGCGAGTTGCATACAGAGTCAAGAATGACGATCGGACGAGGGCGTCCGGTCGATGCGGACGAAGACGTCCGCACTCCTGAACCGAAGTCGGGACAGATCGAATGAACGAACAGACCCCTCCCAGCAAACTGGAGCAACTGGAGCAGCGCAAACGCGAGAGTGAGCTCGGCGGTGGCCAGGCCCGCATCGACCGGCAGCACAACGAGGGAAAGCTGACGGCCCGCGAGCGCATCGCCCTCCTCTTCGATCCCGGCTCGTTCCAGGAGCTCGACCAGCTGGTGGTTCACAACTGCCACGACTTCGGCCTGGAGAACCAGCGCGTCCCGGGCGATGGAGTCGTCACCGGCTACGGCAACATTCGCGGCCGCCTGGTCTACGCGTTCGCGCAGGACTTCACCGTCTTCGGCGGATCGCTCAGCGAGGCCTACGCCACCAAGATCGTGAAGATCATGGACCTGGCCATGCGCAACGGCGCGCCGCTGGTCGGCCTCAACGACTCCGGTGGCGCCCGTATCCAGGAAGGGGTCATGTCTCTGGCCGGCTACGCCGACATCTTCCTGCGCAACACGCTCGCCTCGGGCGTGATCCCGCAGATCTCGGCGGTGATGGGTCCGTGCGCGGGCGGCGCTGTCTACTCGCCCGCGATCACCGACTTCATCCTGATGGTGAAGAAGACGAGCTACATGTTCGTCACCGGCCCCGACGTCATCAAGACGGTCACGCACGAAGAGGTGACCAAGGAAAAGCTCGGCGGCGCCGAGACGCACAACCAGATTTCCGGCGTCGCGCAGTTCGCGGCCGACAACGACGAGGATTGCCTGGCCACGATCCGCGAGCTGCTGTCCTACATGCCGGCCAACAACATGGAGGAAGCTCCCCGGATCGCGACGAAGGACGACATCAACCGCGTCGATGCGAACCTCGACACGTTCATTCCGGTGAACGCCAACCAGCCCTACGAGATGCGCGATCTGATCCGCACCCTCGCCGACGAGGGCCACTTCCTCGAGGTACACCAGGACTATGCGCGGAACATCGTCGTGGGATTCGTCCGCCTCAACGGCTACTCGGTGGGCGTTGTGGCGAACCAGCCTGCCTTCCTGGCGGGGGTGTTGGACATCAATGCGTCGCGCAAAGGGGCTCGCTTCGTGCGCTTCTGCGATGCGTTCAACATCCCCTTGCTCGTGCTCGAGGACGTTCCGGGTTTCCTTCCCGGAACGGATCAGGAGTATGGCGGGATCATCCTGCACGGCGCGAAGCTGCTCTTTGCGCTGGCGGAGGCGACGGTCCCGAAAGTCACGGTGATCACGCGCAAGGCCTACGGCGGGGCGTACTGCGTGATGAACTCGAAGCACATCCGGGCGGACATGAATTACGCCTATCCGACGGCGGAGATCGCGGTGATGGGAGCGGAAGGAGCGGTGAATATTCTGTATCGCCATTCGGGGAAAGACCGGCAGAAGAAGATCGACGAGTACAGGGAAAAGTTCGCCAACCCTTACATCGCGGCGGAGCGGGGTTACGTCGACGAGATCATCGAGCCGCGGTTCACGCGCCGCAAACTGATTACGGCCTTCGCAATGCTGCGGAACAAGCGCGACAAAAACCCGCCGAAGAAACACGGCAATATTCCGTTGTGAGAAAGCAGAAAGCAGAAGTGGTTGATCGCCTTCCTGCTGCCCGCTGCTTTTTGTCTATTGACGTGCTCTGCCCGTGAGGCGCGGACGTACAACGTTCTCCTGATCACGCTCGACACGTTCCGCGCCGATCGGGTGGGTCCGCTCACCCCGAATCTTTCGAAGCTGGCAGCTGACGCGGCGCGCTTTCGCGCCGCGGAGTCGCCGGTTCCGCTGACGCTGCCGGCGCATGCCACGATCCTTTCGGGCGTGCTGCCGCTGCACCATGGCGTGCGGGTCACGCCGGCCGAAGTCGCCTCGCCGACCGTGACCAAAGTCCCCTTCTCCGACCAGATATCGATGGGCTAATCGTGGCAGGTGTCGAACACTCTCGGTCTGAATTTCGAAGCCGTGGGCATCTGGTACAAGGACATTCCTTTCCGCTTCCGCGCCAATCCGACGC
>JADGOA010000238.1 GCA_017883215.1 Thermoanaerobaculia bacterium
GATCGATCGACTGCGTCTGCTTCGTGCGCATGTCGTATTTCGAGACGCGGCCGCCGTAGAGGATGTCGGGGTCCTTGGGATCGGGGGCGACGTTGTCGCTCTCGCCGCCGGCGGTGATCTCGCGGAACTGCATCAGGCTGATTCCGTCGATCGTGTTCGTGCGGCTCGGCACTCCGGCAGCGCCGGAATCCTGCTGCGCGCCGTAGACGAAGTAGGGAAATCGGTTGTCGGTGATGACGTGGTAGAACTGGGCGGTCGGCTGGTTGTACCAGCTGCTCCAGGTCTGGCCGCCGTTGACGGAGACCACGCATCCCTGGTCGACCCCCAGGATGCGGCGCTCGGGGTTGACCGGATCGATCCAGAGCTCGTGGTAGTCGTCGCCGCCCGGCGCCCCCTTCACCGGCACGAACGTCTTGCCGCCGTCCGCGGACCGATACAGATTGACGTTCACCGAATAGACGACATCGGGATTCTTCGGCTCGACGGCGATGCCGCCGAAGTACCAGCCGCGGCTCCAGACGCGGGCATCGGAGCTGACGCGCGTCCAGTTCGCGCCGGCATCGTCGGAGCGGTAGATGCCGCCATCCTCGGCGTCGACGACGGTGTAGACGCGCTGCGGCGCGCTCGGCGCGACGGCGATGCCGATGCGGCCCGGCTTCTGCGGAAAGCCGTGTCCGCGGATCTCGGTCCATGTATCACCGCCGTCAGTGGACTTGAACAGCCCGCTGCCTGGACCGTTCGAGGGCGGATAGATGCTCCAGGGTGTCCGGCGCGTCTGCCACAGCGCCGCGTAGAGGACGCTTGGATTGCCCGGCTCGAAGGCGAGGTCGATCGCTCCGGTGTCGCTGTCCCAGGCTGCGGCCGGCGACGAGGGCGAGGAATCGCGTTTGTCTGTCATTCCGAGCCGCGAAGACGGCGAGGAATCCCCCGCCTTGTTACGGCCCAGGACTTTCTGCCATGTTTTTCCGCCATCCTTCGATCGGTACACCCCCCGCTCCGCATTCGCGGCGTACGGATGGCCCAACGCGGCGACGTAGACGATGTCGGGATTGTCGGGATGGATGAGGATGCGGCCGATCTGCTGCGAGTCGGAGAGGCCGATCTGCGCCCACGTTTTCCCGCCGTCGGCCGACTTGTACATGCCGTCGCCCTGGGCGATGTCGGAGCGCATGTCGGCCTCGCCGGTTCCGACGTAGATGACCTTGGGATTGGAGCGCGAGACTGCGAGCGTGCCGATCGAGCCGGTCGGTTGCGCGTCGAAGATCGGAGTCCACGTCCGCCCCGCATCGCGCGTCTCCCAGACGCCGCCGTTCACGCTGCCGAAATAGAAGTGTTCCGGCTCGCCGGCGACGCCGCTGACCGCGAGCACACGCCCGCCGCGGAACGGCCCGATCAGGCGCCAGCTGAGGTCCTGGAAGAGCGCTGGATCGACGGCGGCAAGAGCGGTGAGGGGAAGGAGCAGGAACAACGTTGAGAGCAGGCGGCGCAAAAGCATTCGTTTGTTCTCCCGAGTTGGGCGTGGTGCCCGGCAGGCGCGAAATGCGGATTATGTAGGATTGGGGCCGCCCACCCGGCCAGTTTCTCAGTTGCTCAGTTTCTCAGTTGCTCAGTTGCGAGGCCGGAACCGAACTGAGTAACTGAGCAACTGAGTAACTGGCCGGGTGGGGGAAGTCACTGGCCGGGCGGGCCGGACACGGCATATGCTCATCGTCCACCCGCGGGGAGCGGCCCGATCCGGGACGCCGCCGCAAATCAAACGAAAGGTTCGTATGCACAAGCGATTCGTTTCCTTCATGGCTTTGAGCCTCACGATGATTGCCTGCTCGCAACAACCAGCACCAAAACCAGCTCCGGCGCCCGCACCACAGGCCGCTCCAGCGCCGGCACCCGAGCCTCCCCCACCGCCTCCGCCGCCACCACCGCGCGAGAACCCGCTGATGACGGCCAGCAAGCTTCCCTTCCAGGCCCCTCCCTTCGACAAGCTCCAGGACACCGACTATCAGCCGGCCATCGAAGAAGGGATGAAGCGCCAGATCGCGGAGATGGACGTGATCGCCAAGAGCACCGAGCCGCCGACGTTCTCGAACACGATCGAGGCGATGGAGCGGACGGGCGAGCTGCTCACTCGCTCGGCGAAGATCTTCTTCAACCTCACGCAGTCGAATACCAACGAGACGCTGCAGAAGGTCGAAGAGAGCGAGGCGCCCAAACTGGCCGCACACCAGGACGCCATCTACATGAACCCGAAGCTGTTCGCACGGGTCAAGGCGATCTACGACCAGCGCAACACCCTCGGTTTCGATGCGGAATCGAAGCAGCTCGTCGAGCGCTACTACCGCAACTTCGTCCGCGCCGGCGCGCTCCTGTCCGACGCCGATCAGGCAAAGCTGCGGGCGCTCAACGAAGAAGAGTCGAAGCTGACGACCTCCTTCCGCGCCAAGGTCCTCGCGGACACTGACGCCGCCGCTCTCGTCGTCGATACGAAAGAGGAGCTGGCCGGCCTCAGCGACGCCGACCTCGCCGCCGCAGCACAGCGCGCCGTCGACAAGAAGCTCCCCGGCAAGTACGTGCTGCGCATCCAGAACACGACGCAGCAGCCGCCTCTGACTTCGCTGCAGAACCGCGCCACGCGCGAGCGGCTCTTCACCGCCTCCGTGCAGCGCGGCAACCACGGCGGGCCGAACGACACCAAGGCCATCGTGGAGCGCCTGGCGCAGCTCCGCGGCGAGAGGGCCAAACTCCTCGGTTTCCCCACCTACGCCGCCTACTCCCTCGACGACCAGATGGCCAAGACCCCGCAGAACGCCGAGAAGCTGATGACCGACATCGTTCCTGCCGCCACGAAGAGGGCACGGCAGGAAGCGGCCGCGATGCAGAAGCTGATCGACAAGCAGAAGGGCGGTTTCAAGCTCGCCCCCTGGGACTGGCAGTACTACTCCGAAAAGGTCCGCAAGGCCGAGTACGACCTCGACGAATCAGAGGTCAAGCCGTACTTCGAGCTCGACCGCGTGCGCGAGGACGGCGTCTTCTACGCCGCCAACCAGCTCTACGGCATCACCTTCAAGGAGCGCCACGACATCCCCGTCTACCAGCCCGACGTGCGGGTCTGGGAAGTGTTCGACAAGGACGGCAAGTCCCTGGCCCTCTTCTACGGCGACTACTTCGCCCGGCCGAACAAGAGCGGCGGCGCATGGATGGACACCTTCGTCGACCAGAGCGGCCTCCTCGGCGCCAAGCCGGTCGTGTTCAACTGCACGAACTTCACCAAACCTGCACCCGGCCAGCCGGCCCTGCTCAGCTTCGACGACGTCACCACCATGTTCCACGAGTTCGGACACGCGCTGCACGGCATGTTCTCGAACGTGATCTATCCGACGCTGGCCAGCACGAACGTGCCACGCGACTTCGTCGAGTTCCCCTCGCAGTTCAACGAGCACTGGGCCAGCGACCCGAAGGTCTTCGCCAACTACGCGAAGCACCACCAGACCGGAGCCGTCATGCCGGCCGCTCTCGTGGCAAAGATCAAGAAGTCGCGCACGTTCAATCAGGGCTACGCACTCACCGAGTACCTGGCGGCTGCGCTGCTCGACCAGACCTGGCACACCATTGCACCCGGATCGGCACTTCAGGACGCGAATGCCTTCGAACCGGCGGCGCTGAAGCGCTTCAAGGTCGACATGCCGCTGGTTCCGCCGCGCTATCACACGACCTACTTCTCGCACATCTGGGGCGGCGGCTACTCGGCCGGCTACTACGCGTATCTGTGGGCCGAAGTGCTCGATCACGACGCGTACTACTGGTTCAAGGAGCACGGCGGCATGACGCGCGCGAACGGCGACCGCCTTCGCGACACGGTTCTCTCGCGCGGCGGTACGGAGAACGCGGCCGAGATGTACCGCACCTTCAGCGGCCACGATCCCCGAGTGGAGCCGCTGCTGTACGAGCGCGGCCTGAAGACCGCGCCGAAGAAGTAAGCCATCAAGGAGTGCGGGCGTCTCGCCCGCCGCCGCCGGGCGTCCCGCGCCCGGCGGCGTTCTTGTTTGCGAAGGCCGAGCGGATGCCCACAGGAGTGCGGACGTCCTCGTCCGCATGCGCCGGACGTCCTCGTCCGGCGCTTTGAGCTGCAGTTGACCGCGGCAGGAGGACGTGCCGCGGATGCGGACGAGGACGTCCGCACTCCATGCCTTGCTGTGGCACAGACAAGAGTGTCTGTGCCACATGCCGCCGATGGCGCGGGCTACAATCGCACGAAGTGGACGCGATCATTCTTTTCAGCCACGGCAGCGTTCTCTGCGGCGCTGAACGCAACGTCATGGCGGTCGCGCAGCGGATGCGCGAGTCCGGCGCCGCACCGATTGTCGAGGTCGGGTTCGTCAACTACACCGAGCCGACGTTCGCCGCCGCTGTGGCCCGCTGCGTCGAACAGATGGCCACACGCATCGTGATCGCGCCCTACTTCCTCGTGGCCGGCAAATTCGTCACGCGCGAGCTGCCGGGGGAGATCGCGCAGGCGAGGAGGGAGCATCCATCGATCGAGTTCGCCGTGGCCGCGGTGATCGGATTCCACGAATTGCTGGCAGATGCGATTCTTTCGTCGGCGGAGGGGGCACGACCGCCGGCGGCACACTCGGCGACGCTTCGCGAAGCATCGGCATGGTGCCGCGAGGATCCGAAGTGTCCGCTCTACGGCAGCGACGTCTGTCGCGTGAAGTTGCGGGTGGCCACGTGAAGGCGCTGCTGATCATGGCCCACGGCAGCCCGCGGCCGGAGGCGAACGATGACATCAGGAGAATTGCCGATGTGCTTCGGGCCCGCGGCACCCACGCCGTCGTGACGATCGGCTATCTCGACTGCAACGACCCCGACATCGCTGCCGCGGTCGATGAATGCGTCGCCGCCGGCGCCACGGAGATCGCCGCCGTCCCCTACTTTCTGCACAGCGGCAAGCACATGCTGCGCGATCTGCCGGAGATCCTCGAGGCAGCCGCGGTGCGCCATCCCGGCGTAAAGATCGCCATGGGCGACTACATCGGCCAGGAGCCACAGATCGCGGCCCTGCTGCTCGATCGCGTGCAGGCGGCGATGGGAAGAGCGAGTAGCGAATAGGGGCACGCGCCAAGCCTGTCATCCCGTAGGGGCGCGCAGCAGCGCGCCCGCAACTCTCAACGGGAGAGCGGGCGCACTGCTGTGCGCCCCTACAGCATAACGGGTCATTTCCGCTTCACCGGCTCAGGATGACGGAGTAAAGGTTTCGTCCCCTACACGCTACCCGCTACACCCTCGTATCATCCATTCATGCGCGATCTCGACCTCGGCAACGGCGTCCTCGTCCCGGGCCATCTGCTGCGCGCAGCCACCTCGCGCAGTGGCGGACCCGGCGGACAGAACGTGAATAAGCTCGAGACGCGCGTGACCATCGAGGTCGATGTCGATGGCCTGCCGATCAGCGACGAACAGAAGCGGAGCGTGCGCGTGCGCCTGGCCGGCCGCATCAACCGCGCCGGAACGCTGCGCGTGACCTCGCAGGCGGAGCGAACTCAGCTCGCCAATCGTGATCGCGCGCTGGCGCGGATGGAAGAGGTCCTTCGCGATGCGCTGAAAGAGCGCGTCCCGCGCAAGCCGACGCGCACCCCGCGAGCACAGAAGAAAAGGCGGCTGGAAGAGAAAAAGCGCCGCGCAGTGACGAAGAAGCTGAGGGGGCGGACTGAGGATTGAGGCAATCGGTCACTGGGTCACGGGTTGCGAGGCCACCGGGTCGCGAGGCTTCGAGGTGAGTGTTGGGTCACCCCTCTCCCACCGGGAGAGGGTG
>JADGOA010000239.1 GCA_017883215.1 Thermoanaerobaculia bacterium
CTCCCCTTCATCCCCTCGCCCCGTGCGGGTCTGTTCAGCGCGCTCGCCCGGTTGGGAGCACGGGGCGAGGGGACCTGGGCGCACACTTGCGAAAGGGGGATCCTGACTTGGCGCGAAATCCCCGCATTCCTCGCTCGGGATCTCAGAACGCGAGACTTGACTAGATACGTATGGAGAGAAAGGCCAAACTCCAGGGCGGACTTCCACCCAGCAGTCAAGGCGCACTGACCCATGCTCAACCTCATTCGCAACGAGACGCTGAAACTCCTCCGCCGCAAGCGCTTTGCGGTCGTGATCGGGATTCTCGTCGCCATCATCTCGGTCGTTTCTTATGCGCAGTACCGGCATCTGAAGAACCAGCCGAACCGGAACTGGCGCGCCGAGACCCAGCAACGCATCGCGAACTATCAGAACGCGCTGCGGCGGAGCGGCAGCACGAACGTTTCCTGGGCGCGGTCGCTCCACTCCGAGATCAACCGCCTGCAGTTCTATCTCGACCACGACCTGGAACCGAACAAGCCGACCGCGCCGATGTTCGTCCGCGGCTTCGCCGACGTAGCCGGCTTCCTTCTGCTTCCGCTGCTCATCTCAGTCCTCGGAAGCGACATCGTCTCCGCGGAGCACGCCGAAGGAACGGACAAGCTGTTGCTGACACGACCCGTGCGGCGATGGAAGATCCTCACCTCGAAACTCGTGACGCTCTGGATTTTCTCGACCCTGACGCTCTTCAGCGGGGGCGTTCTCGCCTTCTCCATCTCCGCGCCATTCCTTCCGGCGCGCGGCTGGAGCATGCCGACCTTCACTGGTTTCGCCGCCAGCGGGACCTCCTTCCGCCCGGAGAGCATCCATCAGCTGCCGCTCTGGAAGGACGCGCTCATCGCTTATGGCCTGGAGTGGTACGCACTGCTCACGGTCGCGGCGATCGCGCTGCTGCTGTCCGTAGTGTTCCGTTCGAGCGCGGGCGCGATCGGAACGATGCTGGCGTCGCTGATCGCCGGAACGATCCTGACCCGCCTGAGCCCCGACTGGACCGCCGCGAAATATCTCTTCGTCAGCGCGCTTCCGCTGCCCGCTTACTACACCGGCGAGCCGCCGCCGTATGAAGGGATGTCGATGATGTTCTGCATCGCTCTCCTCGGCATCTGGGCCGCAGGCGCGATCATTGCCGCGTACGCGATCTTTACGAGGAAAGATGTGTTCGGTTAGGAGTGCGGACGTCCTCGTCCGCATCGATCGGACGTCCTCGTCCGATCGTCGGATGACCGGACCGGCCGGGTCTGACAGGAACCGCCGGACGAGACGTCCGGCGGTTGCGGACGAGGACGTCCGCACTCCAACGAGAACAGGAGACGCCATGCCGAAAACCGCTCTTGCCCTCCTCCTCTGCCTCCTCCCGCTCTTGGCCTGTGCGAAGCGGGAAGGGGCGGCCACCGAAACGACGGATACGCGCGAAGCCATTCAGGTCGGGTACGTCGGTGCGCCGGAGCTGAAGGTTCACTCGCGGCCTGACGATGCCGCGGCCGTGGTGACGACGTTTCTCAACGGCGAGAGCGTCTCCGTGTTGTCGCGCAAAGGAGATTGGGTGGAGGTTCGAACGGCAAGCGGCAGCGGCTGGGCCCACGCGAACGAGCTGACGAACGCCGCTGCGGCAGCTGCCGAGGAGAAGAATCCGTCGCCGAAATTCCGGGTGGCGCCGTCGCCGATCAGCGCGCCGGGGACGAGCGGCACGATCTACATCGAGGCCGCCGTGAACACGGACGGCGATGTCACCTCGACCAAGCTGATCTCGAACACGACCGGATCGGAGATGCTCGCCGCGCGGAACCAGGAAGCGATCATGCACGCGAAGTTCTATCCGATCGTGCAGAAGGGGCAGAAGAGGGAGTTTCTGTACTACTACCGGGTGGACTATTGATCGCGTGATCCGCCGTCGCCCGCGTCGCGCCGTCACTCACTCAGAACGCGCAGCCCGGCTGCGGGGGTGACGCAACTCACCTGCTGGCAATTCAGCCAGTCACAGCCGGAAATTCGCGATGCGATTATTCCTTGTGCGGAGGGATACGCAATGAAGACAACGATCGCGCTGTTAGTGACGCTCCTCGCGCTCGCCGCCTGCGTCCAGCAGCGACCAGCCGCCCAGCCGGTCGAGCCGCCCGCACGCACGGCGATCGCAATCGAGTACGTCGCCGTCCCGACGATGACCGTCTACGCGCAGCCGGCCGCCGACGCGCCGATCGTCACCACTTACGCCATCGCCGAGACCGTGTCGGTCCTCGCAAAGCAAGGCGAGTGGTCCGAGATCCGCACCACGGACGGAACCGGATGGGTACACGCCAAGGATCTCATCAGCGGCCAGCAGCAGGCCGAGCTGGATAAGAATCCCGTGCCGCGGTTCTTCACCGAGCCGGCGGCCGTGCCCGCTCGCGCCTTCGGTGAGATCACTCTGCTCGCCAAGGTCAATACGGATGGCGATGTCGTCGAGGTAGAGACCCTGAAGAACACCACCCGCAACGCCAAGCTCGCCGAAGCGAACGCGGCTGCACTCCGCCAGGCGCGTTTCTATCCGCTGTTGCAGAAAGGACAGCGGATGACGTTCACCTACGAGCACAAAGTGACGTATTGACGCCGCCGCCCGCCCAGTTGCTGAGTTGCTGAGTTACTCAGTTACTGAGTTGTTCAGGTGGTCGGTTTCCGTCGATCGACGATTGACCCGGCCGCCCGCCTAGTTGCTGAGTTGCTCAGTTACTGAGTTGTTCCGGTGCCGACGCCCCCAACTCAGCAACTCAGTAACTCAGCAACTCAGTAACCGGGTGGGTGGGCGGTCAGGAATTCACCCACGCCGGACGCGTTAACGACCGCGCATGCAGCAGTTTCGATACGACATCCGCAACGTGGCGATCATCGCGCACGTCGATCACGGCAAGACCACCCTGGTCGACGCCCTTCTCAAACAGGCTGGCGCCATCCGCGCCAATCAGCAGGTCGACGAGCGCGTCATGGACTCGAACGACATCGAGCGTGAGCGCGGCATCACCATCCTCGCCAAGAACACCTCGGTCCGCTATCTCGTCGACAACCCCGATGCCCTGGGGCACGCCGTCCATCACGAGGCGACGCACACGGCATCCGGACGCGATCTCCCGGCTGCCTTCATCCATCCCAGCGAGGTGAAGATCAACATCGTCGACACTCCGGGGCACGCGGATTTCGGGGGCGAAGTCGAGCGCGTTCTCTCGATGGTGGACGGCGTCATTCTCCTCGTCGATGCCGCTGAAGGGCCGATGCCGCAGACGCGATTCGTCCTCCGCAAAGCGCTCGAACTCGGGCTGCTGCCGATCGTGGTCATCAACAAGATCGACCGCAGCGACGCCCGCCCGCCCGAAGTGCTCGACCTCGTGTTCGACCTGATGATCGAGCTCGGCGCCTCTGACGAGCAGCTCGATTTCCCCATCCTCTACGCATCGGGCCGCGCCGGATATGTGCGCATCTCGCTCGAAGATACGAACAACGACTGCCGCCCTCTTTTCGATGCCGTTCTCAAGCGCATTCCCCCACCGAAGGGAAACAGCGACCTCCCCCTCCAGCTCCTGGTCAGCGCCATCGACTACAACGAGTACGTCGGCCGGCAGGGCATCGGGCGCATCCAGCGCGGCCGCATCCGCCAGGGCGATGACATCATCCTCATCCTCCGCGACGGCACGCAGAAGAAGGGGCGCGTCACCAGGCTCACCGCCTTCGAAGGGCTGCGCCGTCAGGAGGTCCCCGAAGCGTCAGCCGGCGAGATCGTAGCCATCGCCGGATTCGTCGACGTCGAGATCGGCGAGACCTTCGCCGACGCGCTGGAGCCCGAACGGCTCGAGCCGATCGCCATCGACGAGCCGACCGTGTCGATGTTCTGGCTGGTCAACGACTCGCCGTTCGCCGGAACGGAAGGCAAGTACGTCACCTCTCGAAACCTGAAAGACCGGCTCGAGCGCGAGCTGCGGAAAGACGTCGCCCTGCGCGTCCGCGAGACCGATCAGGCCGACCGCTTCGAAGTGAGCGGCCGCGGCGAGCTGCACCTCTCCATCCTCGCGGAGAACATGCGCCGCGAGGGATTCGAGTTCGCGCTCTCCCGTCCTCAGGTCATCGTCAAAGAGCTGAAGGGCCAGCTGATGGAGCCCTATGAAGCCCTCGTCGTCGACATCGACGAGGCCCACGTCGGCACCATCATGGAGAAGCTGCAGGCCCGCCGTGCGGAGATGACCGACATGGTCAATCCCGGCACGGGCCGCGTTCGCCTCGAATTCAAAATCCCGACGCGGGGCCTGTTCGGCATCCGCACCGAGTTCCTCACGGAGACGCGGGGCACAGGCCTGCTGTACCACACGTTCCTGGAGTACGGTCCCCATCGCGGCGAGATCGCCAGCCGCAATCGCGGCGCGCTCGTGGCCAAGGAAGCGGGCGACACGACCGCCTATGCCATCGAGCCGCTGCAGGAGCGCTCCATCCTCTTCCTCCCTCCGGGCGCGAAGGTCTACGGCGGCCAGATCGTCGGCGAGAACTCGCGCGACAGCGACATGGTCGTGCAGATCTGCCGCAAGAAGCACCTGACGAACATGCGCGCCTCGAGCTCCGACATCGCCATCCAGCTCGCGCCGCCGCGCGTCCTCACCCTCGAGCAGTGCCTGGAGTGGATCGACGACGACGAGCTGGTGGAAGTGACCCCCGAATCGATCCGCATCCGCAAGAAGGTCCTCGACCACACCCGCCGCGCCGTCGAGAACAAGAAGGCCAAAAAGGCCGAGACCGTCGAGGCCTAGGCGCTTCGGAACACGGTTCATGCACCGTGAATCTCGCCTTAGGGCACGGTTGCGCCGTGCCGAACTCCGGCGGGTGTGCGGTGGTGCTCACGAGCCTCCGCCGTTGACCTCACTCCGATCGCGACATAACGTGAGCAGCAAATCCGGAGTCGGTCGTGAGCACTCACTTTCGCGGCGGCGCGTTCGCCGTCTTGATTCTCCTCAGCGCCGTCGCTGCTGCCGGAGCCATTCCGCAGTCGGAACGCGATGCGCTCATCGCGTTCTACAACGCAACGACGGGCGCGTCGTGGACGAAGAACACGGGCTGGCTCGGCGCCGCCGGTTCCGAGTGCGACTGGTACGGCATCCAGTGTAATGAAGAGCGCACTGCGGTCATCGAGATCTCTCTCGCCGAAAACAACCTGAACGGTCCGCTGCCGAGCCAGATCGGCTCGTTCCCGGCGCTCAGATACCTTTCTCTCTGGCGCAACGCGCTTCCCGGCCCGTTGCCCTCCGAGATCGGTCAGCTCACGAATCTCGAACTGCTGCTGCTGAACGACACCGGCCTGACCGGTGCGATTCCGTCGTCAATCGGATCGCTGACGAAGCTGGGCATGTTCGCGGTGCGAGGATGCAAACTCACTTCGATTCCTCGCGAAATCGGATCGATGACCGCCCTCGAGGAGGTGACGCTCAGCGACAACCAGTTCTCCGGCGCCATTCCGTCGGAGATCGGCAACCTCACGCACCTGACGATGCTCGACCTCGCGGCCAATCGATTCACGGGTTCGATTCCCGACGGCTTCGCAGCGCTCACGAACCTCCAGTACTTCACCCTCGAGAACAATCAGTGCAGCGGCTCGCTGCCGTCGTGGCTCGGAGACCTCGCGAGCCTCCTGGACCTGCGCCTTTCGTACAACCAGTTCACCGGGACGCTACCAACGCAGATCGGATCGCTCCGAAACCTCCAGACGCTCGATCTCT
>JADGOA010000017.1 GCA_017883215.1 Thermoanaerobaculia bacterium
AGGGATCCCCCGCACTCCCAGGGGTGGCGGGGGATTCCTCGCCGCGCTCCACCCCTCCGGGGTTCCGCCGGCTCGGAATGACAGTGTCACTTCCGCTCCGGCGGCGCCCGCGCCGTTCGCCGACTCGGGATGACACGTTCCAATCACGCCCCCGGATGCCGGATCTCTACGCCTTCTTTTCCCACGGCAATTCCCAACGCCCTTCCTCCTCGTCGAGTTTGGGCAGAGGGACCGGTTTGCCGAGGCGCCGGAGCTGGTTTCGCTCCCACAGCTTCGCGTACTTGAGGAACGTGTAGTAGACGTGCATGCCGACGGAGATGAGGCCGCGGGCTCCGTCGAGAAAGCCGAGGTTGAACACGTAATCGCGGAGGAACTTCGCGAAGGTGTGACTGAAGATACCGAATGCGCTCGTGGTCTTCCCGTCGATGAACATCTGCGCCGAGCCCCAGTCGGCGTAGCGCGTCATCTTCGCGACCATGTGATCGAACGAGCGGATGTAGTAGTGGTCCATCTTGTGCCGCAGCACGCCGGTCTCGCCGTCGACGAGCAGGTCCGCGTGGACGCGCCGGTTCGGATAGCGAGCGTGGCCGCGATGGAAGAGACGAGTGACTCGATCGCGCTGCAATCCGCTGAAACGCACAGGCTGGCCGAGGATGAAGTTCAACCGGCCGACGGAGTAGGCCCAGAACTTCATCTCGCCCGAGAGCGTGCGCAGGGTCTCGTCGCGCAGCTTCGGCGTGACCCGCTCGTCGGCGTCGATGTAGAAGATCCAATCGTGAGCCGCAAGGTCGATGGCGTAGTTCTTCTGCGACGCCGCACCGAGGTACGCGCGCTGCTCGACCCGCACGCGGGGGAACTTCTCGCGGATCAACGCGACGGTGCCGTCGGTCGAGAACGAGTCGATCAGGTAGATCTCGTCAGCCCACTCCACCGACCGGATGCAGTCCTCGACGAAATCGATTTCGTTGAAGGTGGTGATGATGGCCGAGACGGGAACGCGGGACATGGGTGCGGAGTTTATTACGGTCGGATGAACCGTAGGGCACGGCCGCGCCGTGCCGAACTGCCGCTGCCCTAGAGCGTGTAGTTCTTCTCGAGCAGCACGCGTGCGCGGCGGTCGCGCAGGTTCCGGATCTGAGATTCGATGTCGCGCTCGAACGGAACCTTCCGGTGCGATGCATAGATCGGCGCGTCGGCGTCGATCTTCTTCAGCTCCTCGCCGAATGTGTTCGGCGAGAGGTGTGCCGTCTCGTCCGCCAGCGACTGCTGGTCGTTCGGAAACGACGCCTCTGTCACGACGGCGACGACGTTTCCGAACTTGTTCGTCCGTTTCCAGATCTCGGACGTCGGACCGGTGTCGCCGGTGAACGTGATCGTCTGGCCGTTCATCTCCACGATTACGCCCGCAGCCGGGATCTGGTGATCGACGTGCACGGGCGTGAGCCCTACTCCGTTGAACGTCGTTTTTCGTCCGGGCAGCAGCGCGCGATACTCCACAACCGGTTTGCCCGTTTGCGGCGAAGCGATGGTCGAAAAATCCGGCCAGACCAGCCCGTTGAACACGTTCTTGCAGAGAATGTCCATCACGTGCCGCGCGGCGTACAGGATCAGCGGCGGCGCGTTCTGGGAGAAACGGTTATGGATCAGATGTGGAAGATCGCGGATGTGATCGGCGTGCGAATGCGTGATGTAAACGGCCTGGACGCGGGCTTGCTGTGCGAATGACAATTTCGACGTGAGTGTTCCGGCATCGACGGCCAGCCAATCGTCGAGGAGGTATCCGGTGAGGTTATGTTCCGCATCGGAAGAACCGTATGCGCCGAGCACCTTGAGCCGCATTCCCTGCCTTTTCTCCGCCGTGCTGAAGAGAGGCCAACATTGTTGCAGTCGTTAGATACGTTGTCCAGTAACGTGAGACTGATCACGCGTTTGGCCTACGCGACGTCCTACTTCACGGCCCAATGCCGCGGTTTCAAGGGACAATCAGGACAGCCTCCGCACCGCGCCAGCTGACACAATCCATAACACACTCCGATGGCCACACCCCTCTCACCCCTCGCTCTCTTCCACCCGGCCGTGCGCGAGTGGTTCACGACCTCATTCACGGCTCCGACACGAGCGCAAGACCTCGGCTGGCCGGCCATTGCTACGGGGGATTGGACCCTGATCTTCGCCCCGACGGGTAGCGGGAAAACGCTGACAGCGTTCCTCTGGGCACTCGACCAGCTGATGTTCTCGCCGGTTCCGAAAAAGGAGCGCCGCTGCCGCGTCGTCTACGTCTCACCGCTGAAAGCGCTGGCCGTCGACGTGGAGCGCAATCTGCGCGCGCCGCTGGCCGGCATCGCAAACCTGAGCGCCGCCCGCAGCGAGCCCTTCGTCATGCCGGAGATCGCCATCCGCACCGGCGACACGCCCCAACGGGAACGCGCGCGGTTTCTTCGGGCACCGTCCGACATCCTGATCACGACGCCGGAGTCGCTCTACCTGATGCTGACGTCGAACGCGCGCGAGTCGCTACGCGGCGTAGAGACGATCATCGTCGACGAGATCCACGCCCTCGTGCCCAACAAGCGCGGCGCGCACCTGGCGCTCTCACTCGAACGGCTGACATGGATCTGCGAAAAGGAGCCGCAGCGTATCGGCCTCTCGGCCACGCAGCGACCGCTCGATGAGGTGGCGAGGTTTCTCGGAGGTTGCGAGGTCGCAAGGTCGCGAGGTCGGGAGGTGAAGAGACCTCGAAAGGTCGGGATCTCGAAACCTCGTGACGCGGCTGAATCCGTTCACGACGAGTTCGTGGTCGATGCGAAGCCGCGCTTCCGCGAAGTGAACATCGTCAACACCGAGGAGAAGAAGCGGCTGGAGCTGCGAGTCGAGGTGCCGGTCGAAGAGATGGCGAAGATCGGGGAGCCCAGCGGGATTGCCAGCGGTCCGGCATGGAACGGACCGGTGCGCACGTCGATCTGGCCGGCCATTCACCCGCGCCTGCTCGAGCTGATCCGCGCTCATCGCTCGACGCTGATCTTCGTCAACTCCCGGAGGCTGGCGGAACGGCTGGCCATGGCGCTGAACGAGCTCGCCGGCGAAACGCTCGTCCAGGCACACCACGGGTCGATCGCACGCGCGCAGCGGATCGAGATCGAGGACAACCTCAAGTCGGGGAAGCTGCCGGCGCTGGTGGCGACCTCGTCGCTGGAGCTGGGCATCGACATGGGAGCGATCGATCTGGTAATCCAGATCGAGGCCCCGCCCTCGATCGCCAGCGGCATGCAGCGGATCGGACGCGCCAGCCATCAGGTGGGCGCGGTGAGCGAGGGAATCATTTTTCCGAAGTTCCGCGGGGATCTGGTGGCCTGCGCGGCGGTGACGCGGGCGATGCACGAAGGGCGCATCGAGCCGACGCGCTATCCGCGCAACCCACTGGACGTGCTCGCACAGCAGATCGTGGCCATTGTCTCGATGGACGACTGGGACGCCGATGCGCTGTTCGCCGCCCTCCGTGCCGCCGCGCCGTTCGCGGAGCTGAGCCGCGGCGCGTACGACGGCGTGCTGGACATGCTGTCGGGCCTCTACCCGTCGGACGAGTTCGCGGAGCTGCGGCCGCGCCTCACGTGGGACAGGGCCACGAATGCGCTGACCGCGCGCGCCGGTGCGAAGCGCGTGGCCATCACCAGCGGCGGGACGATTCCCGATCGCGGACTGTACGGCGTCTTTCTCGCGGGGGCGGAGAAGGGGAGCGCGCGCGTCGGCGAGCTGGACGAGGAAATGGTGTACGAGTCGCGGGTGGGCGAGACCTTCATGCTCGGCGCATCGACGTGGCGCATCGAGGAGATCACCCACGACCGTGTCATCGTCTCCGCCGCTCCCGGCGAGCCGGGGAAGATGCCGTTCTGGAAGGGCGATTCGGCGGAGCGCACTGTGCCGTTCGGCGAAGAGATCGGTGCCCTGGTCCGGGAGCTGCGCGCGACGAAGCGCGGCGAGGCCGTCAAAGTGCTGACCAGGCGGCACGATCTCGACCGGCTGGCCGCCGACAATCTGCTGCAGTACCTGGACGATCAGCACGAGGCCACCGGCGCGGTTCCCGACGATCAGACCATCGTCGTCGAGCGAGTCGTGGACGAGCTCGGCGACTGGCGCGTCTGCGTCCTGACGCCGTTCGGCGGCCGGATCCACGCGCCGTGGGCCATGGCGGCCACGGCGAAAATCCGCAACGAGCTGGCCATCGACGTCGAGACCATGTGGAGCGACGACGGCTTCATCATCCGCTTTCCCGAGACCGACGTTCCCCCGCGCGCCGAGCTGGTGATCCCCGATCCCGACGAAGTCGAGCAACTCGTGGTGAGGCAGCTCGGATCGAGCTCGCTGTTCGCGGCGAAGTTCCGCGAAGCAGCGGCCCGGGCGCTTCTCCTGCCGCGGAGGAATCCGCAACGCCGCGCCCCGCTATGGCAGCAGCGCAAGCGCGCTTACGACCTGCTGCAGGTGGCCTCGCGCTTCGGCTCGTTCCCGATGATTCTCGAGACCTACCGCGAGGTCCTGCGCGACGTGTTCGACGTCCCGGCGCTCGTCGCGACGCTGAAGAAAATCCGCCAGCGCACGATCCGCGTCGTCACGGCCGACACGCAGAAGCCGTCGCCGTTCGCCGGATCGCTTCTCTTCCGCTACGTCGCGAATTTCATCTACGACGGTGACGCGCCGCTCGCCGAGCGCCGCGCGCAGGCACTGGCGATCGATCAGTCGCAACTGCGAGAGCTGCTCGGCGAGCCGGAGCTGCGGGAGTTGCTCGACCCGGCGGCGCTGGAGCGAACCGAGCTCGAGCTGCAGCACCTGGATGAGAAGCGGAAGGCGAAGAGCGTCGACGCCATCCACGACCTACTCCTCCGCATCGGCGATCTGACGGCGGAGGAGATCGCGGCCAGGTCACGCCTCGACGCGCTTCAAGCGGATTTGCTGAAGGTCACTCCTCCCCCCGCAGGAGAAGGTGGACGCGAGCCACGCGAGCGGCCGGGTGAGGGGCGCGGCATCGCACAAAGCGCCATTCGCTTACTGGTCAGGCAACGCCGCCTGATCGAGGTCCCCATCGCCCGCGAGAAGCGCTTCATCGCCATCGAGGACGTCAGCCGCTATCGCGACGCACTCGGCATCCCCCTCCCCGCCGGCATCGCGGAGCGATATCTCGAGCCGGTCGCCGATCCGCTCGGCGACCTCGTCCTCCGCTATGCCCGAACGCACGGTCCCTTCATGCCGCAGGAGGTGGCGCGGCGCTACGGAGTCGGCGTCGCCGTCGTCACTGGAGCGCTCGAGAAGTTCGTCGAACGCGGGCGATTGACGGAAGGGGAGTTCCGCCCGGGGGGCACGCAGCGCGAGTGGTGCGGTACCGAAGTGCTCCGCTCGATCCGCCAGCGCTCGCTGGCGAAGCTTCGGCGCGAAGTCGAGCCGGTCGAGCCGAACGTCCTCGCGCGCCTCATGGCCTCCTGGCAAGGAGTGTCGAAGAGACGGCGCGGCCTCGATGCGCTCCTCGAAACGATCGAGACGCTTCAGGGTTATGCGATGGCGGCCTCGATCTTCGAGAGCGAGATTCTCGCCGCGCGCATCGAGGACTACCGTCCCACGGATCTCGACACGCTCACTTCAGCCGGCGAGGTGGTGTGGGTCGGTGTCGAGCCTCTCGGAGAGAAGGACGGCCGCGTCGCGCTCTACCTCTCGTCGAACCTGGCGATGATCCTGCAGCGCGTTGTCACCCCTCTCCCGGCGGGTGAGGGGAGTGCAGCAGTCGAGACCGCAATCGAAGTCCGCATCCTCGATCATCTTCGTTCCCACGGCGCCTCGTTCTTCCCGCAGATCCAGTCGGCGATCGGCGGGTTCGCAAACGACATCGTCGGCGCGTTGTGGTCGCTCGTCTGGAGCGGGCTCGTCACCAACGACACGTTCCATGCCCTTCGTTCCCTGACGCGCACCGTTCCCGCTGCGCGCAGGTCGACTGCTCCGCGCGGGGCGTTCCGCTCGCGCCAGACCGCTCCGCCGGCCACGCAGGGCAGGTGGTCCCTCGTGCCGCAATTCACGATGAGCGGCACCGAACGGGCGAATGCGCTCGCGCACCAGCTGCTGACCCGGTATGGCGTGGTGACGCGCGAGACGGCGCCGGTCGAGGGGATCGCGGGCGGGTTCAGCGCGGTCTATCCGGTGCTCAAGGCCATGGAAGAAGCGGGGCGCATTCGGCGGGGCTATTTCGTCGCCGGGCTCGGCGCCACGCAGTTCGCAACCGGGGGCGCGCTCGATCTTCTCCGGTCCTATCGCGAGGCACCCGACGAGCCGGAGACGACGATACTCGCCGCGACCGATCCGGCAAATCCGTACGGCGCGATCGTGAGGTGGCCGGAGAGCCCGTTCGCGCTGATGCGTACGGTCGGGGCCCGCGTGATCCTGGTCAACGGCGCGCTCGCCTGCTACCTCGGCCGCGGCGAGAAGCAGCTGTTCGTGTTTCTCCCTGAGGAGGAGCCGACGCGCAGCATGGTCGGACGCGAGATTGCCGGCGCGCTGGCGTCGCTCGTCGAGAACGGCACGAGGCGTGCCCTGCTGATCACCGAGGTGAACGATCAGCCGGTAGCGAAGAGCGACGTCGCGCCGTTCCTGGCGGAGGCGCATTTCACCCCGAGCTCGCTCGGATACCAATGCAGGCAGCGAGTAGCGAGTAGCGAGTAGGGGAACGATAGCTCGCGTGATCGCGTTAGCCTACTCGCTACTCGCTACTCGCTACTCGCTACTCGCTCGAGATGCCTGAAGGGGACACCATTCACCGCGCGGCGCGGACGATCGCGAAGGCGATCGGCGGCCGCGTCATCACGCGATTCGAAACGGTCGTGGCCGCGCTGGCGCGGGCGAACGATCAACAGCCCATCGTCGGCCGGCGCATCGACGCCGTGACCGCGCGCGGCAAGAACCTGATCATCGCCTTCTCAGGGGGGCTGTTTCTCCGCTCGCACCTCCGTATGAACGGCAGCTGGCACATCTATCGTCCGGGCGAGGCGTGGATGAAACGCCGCAGCGACATGCGCGTGGTGATCGCGACCGACGACTTCGTAGTGGTCGGATTCAATCTTCCCATTGCCGAGTTCCATGACGCCCGATCGCTCGAACGGGAGCCCGACCTCCAGCGTCTCGGCCCCGACCTCGTCGCCGACGACTTCGATCCTGCCGAAGCCCTGCGGCGGATCCGTCGATATCCCGATCGCGAGATTGCGGACGTGCTTCTGAATCAGGGCGCGCTGGCGGGCATCGGAAACATCTATAAATCGGAGGTCCTGTTCCTTTGCGGCATCAGCCCGTTCGCTCTCGTATCGAGCGTCGCCGATGGGGAACTGGAGCGCGTGATCGCGATCGCGAGAAAGCTCCTCGTTCACAACGTCGAGCGTGCCGGCGGATCGCGCGAAACAATGAGCAGTCTGCGGCAGAGTCAACGGCTCTGGGTCTATGGCCGTCGCGGAGAGCCCTGCCGCAAATGCGGAACGCGAATCGAGTACCGCAAGCAGGGACCCGACGTCCGCGGAACGTACTGGTGCCCGCGCTGCCAAACGAGGCATGAGGCATGAGCGTTGCCCACCCGTACCCCAGGCCATTCCCCGAGGCCTGTACAATCTGCGCGGAGGAGTGACTGTGCCGATCATCCTGTCGTATCCCCTCAGCATTCCGGAAATTCGCGTTCTGCAGGAGTTCCGGCGCCTCTCGGCCGAGACGTTGCCGATCGACAAGATCCGCAACATCAAGCATCCCGTCGAGCAGGGAGACGCGCTGGCGTCTTCGCTGGTCGGGAAGGGATACCTGGTCGCCGACGCCGCTCAAGAGAACTTCACGCTGACCGATAAATCCAAGTCCTTCCTTGCGATAGACTACAAGCCCTGAGCAGGAAACCGCCGCGGGCGGCGACGAATCCGCTTGACGTTGCACACGGATCAGTGCACACGCTAAATCGAGCTAAGTACTTAGGCGTGAGCTACTTACGGACATCATCCATTTTCCATCTTTGCGCAGTTTCTCCCTCGCCGAGCCGTAAAATGCATTGACTCAAAGAGTTAACGGGCTTACGATTCTTCCGAGGATGCAGATGAAGCATGGCGACAAAGCAAAAGCCAAAACAGCCAAAGCCTCCCGCAAAGCCTCGGTCAAAAAAGTCACCAAACCCGCCAGCAGCGCGAAAAGCAAAGCCCCCAAAACAGTCAAAAGGGCCGCAAAAAAGGCCGCAGCCACCGGCAAAGCCGCCGCGCCGAAGCGTGCAGCCAGCCCGGCCGACAAGTCGAAGGCCGACAACAGCCACGGCGTCACCACAGCCATCGATTTCAGCAACGTCGCCGTCGCCGCAGCCTTCAAACGCGCTGTCAAGAAGTACCCCAACGCTTTCCGCCGTCTCACGGACTGACGGTGGCGTTCGGTACCTGACGGTTCAGGATCTGGTCGAGCTGCACAAAGCCGTCAGCGTCGAATTCGGCGGGACGCAGGCACACCCCGGAGTGGTCGAGTCGCAATTCGGCCTTCTCAACGCGGTGCAGCGCCCACAGGTCACCACGCTCGGGCACGAGGCCTATCCGCTGTTCGCCGACAAGGTTGCAGCGTTCGTATTCGCGCTTCTGCAGGCGCGTCCGTTCCACGGGGGCAATCGCCGCGTGGCACTGGCGTCGATCTTCGCATTCTGCGAGATGAACGAACGCTCGATCGACACCCGCGTTCTCGACGAGAAGACCGCCGAGAACGTTCTCAAACGTGCGGCGGGACATCGCGAGCTCGGCATCCCTCCGGAAACCGTATTTGCGGAGTTGCGAGAAGCGATGCGGCGGGCGATCAGCGCGCCCGGTAAGAGCTAGCGCCTGTCAGTGGGCAGTGCGCAGTAGAGCGGCGTTGTTCTGCCGACTGCGCACTCCCGAAGCGGTCTATGCCGCCCGATCGTGCGTCTCCTGCCCTCGCCTGTGCAGCTCGGCGTTGATGCGTCCGAGCAGAATGCGGGCGACGCGAACGTCGTGTCCGGCGTCGATGAGCAGCAGAGTGATGTCGCCGCCGCCCCACATGAGACCGGCGAGCACGAGCAGGCGCGTCGCTTCGCCGAGAAGCGTGATCAGGGCGGCCTGGCCTTCGGTTACAAGGCCGGTCACGACCTCACCGATGAGCATCACCGCCATCAGAATCGCAAGAATCTTGAACAGGCGCGCGATGTAGCGGAGCGTGACGTACGGTTCGAGGTCTTCATTGCGAACCTCCTCCTCTTCGCCTCGCTTGTCGCCCTCTTTCACGGGCGGTGCTCCGCACGTCGGACAGACTTGTGACGCATCGGCGCGCCGTGTTCTACATTCGGGGCAAGTCACTTCGGTACCCACCTACAGCCTCCTTCTGGCCACATCAGCCGTTCCCGAATCCGCGCCACCGGGCTCGATAGCCGCGGACGTCGATGTGCGTGAACGGCCCGTGGCCGCAACATGCGGAATAAACGCCAACTCCCCCGACCAGCTCGGGATGCTGCTGCTCGACGCGCTCGACGGCCTGCTGCACGACCTCTGCGTCACGGGTGTCGACGCGTCCGTCATGGTTGAGGTCGTCCATCACGCCGTTGCCATCGTTGTCGACGAACACATCCGCAGCATCGCCGTACATGTGGCGGCTGAGGTTCGCCCGCCCCTGGGTGTTGCCACCTGTGTAGTTGTACTCCGGGGTTCGGAAGCCGCTCATGATGCGCAGAGTGCGGACCGGATGTCCGGTGGCCTCGAGCTGCTGAATGGTCAACTCGAGCTTGTCGAGCAGCTTGGGGTTGAGCAGGATGTACTTCGGCCAGACCTTGGGCTGGTCCTTCGTCAGGAAGTCGCGCAGGCGGAAGTGCTCTGAGATGTGGATATCCGCGTTTTCCGGGGTGACCTCGATGAAGCCCGCCGGGTTGGCGTACGCCGGCGTTTTCGGACGGCCACCGCGCTCGAACGGCCAGCTGCCGAGATAGTAGAGCCCGATGTGGCCGCTCTGTTTTTGAGCGAATGGGACGAGCGTGAAGACGCTCAGGTCGTCCACCTGGCGCGTGGCCTGTCCGATCTGTACGGCGAGCTTGTACATTCCGGGATCCGCTGGTGCCGCGAATTCCGGAGAGACCTCGATCGTCTGACCGCCCTGCGTGAGGACCGCCTTCGAACCCCCGGGCGCACCTTTGACGATCGGGGATCCGGGGGTGCGGGTGGCGAAGTAGACCTTTCCGCTGGCGCCGTGGAGCGGAGCGAGGAAACCCAGCATGGCGTTATCGATGAACGCTGTCGACGAGCCGTTACCCAGCACCGACGTGGCAATCTGTTGCGTCGGCGTGATGGCGCGCGGTGCGTTGAGCGGGACCCCCGTCGCCCGCTGCTGCACGATCAGCTGTTGCTGCACGTGGCGCATGTGGTCGAACGCGCCGACCCACGCGACCACGAACAGCAACACCACGCCCACAGCGATCCAGGTGAAGATGCGCTCCTGACGTTCGTTGAGGCCGCCAAATACGCGGTGCCGCTGCGGTGTGCGAGGGAGCAGTGGAGAATCTCGCGACGTCACGCCCGTGGAGAGTTCATGGAGCGTGCCGCTAAGGAAAGTACCCCCGCGGCGCGCGCAGAGTCTGTCCTCCGCGCGTCTCGATCTTGATGCTGTGCCACTGATCCGCCGTCCCGGGGCTCGAGTAAAAGACGAGCTGGTACTGCTGGCGCAGCTCGTTCGCGAGCCGCAGATACACGGCCGGGAGCTCGCGCTCCTTCTGGATGATGAAGTACGTCGCCCCCGTGTCGCGGGCGATGTTGGCGAGCCGTTGCGCGGCGAGATGGCCGACGCCGAACCGCATCCAGCGGCTGAGCCGGCTGTTCTTCACGATTGGATACACCGGGACTCCGGCGTACCGCGCGTAATGAACGAGATGGTCGAGCTTGAACGCGCTCCCCTGATCGACGCCGTCGGTCAGCACGACCAGCGCATGGCGTCCGGGGAGCTTCTGCAGCTCGTACAGCATCTCGATGGCGCTGTCGTAGAGGTGCGTCTCACCCGCCGGTTTCACCCGGTCGACCGCTTCGGCCGCCGCCTCGTAATCGTTCGTGTAGCCGGTCAGCCAGAACGTCCGCTGGTTGAAGCCCACCACCGCGATCCGGTCCTGCGGACGAAGCAGAGCCCTCGCAAACTGCTTGGCCGCCGCCTTGACCACCGGCAGCTCCTCGAGCATGCTCTCCGAATAGTCGATCAGCAGGATCACGTGCAGCGGCTGACCGGCCGCGGGGACGAGCGTTTCGATTTTCCGGGGCTGTCCGTCGTCGAGGAGCGTCAAATCCTCGAGCCGCAGCGGCTTCGATCCCGTAGCCACCGACAAAGGGATCTCCTCCAGGCCGACGTCCAGCTCCGCGTTGGCGCGATCGCCGAAAAAGACGACGTCGTTCGCTTCCTCGCCGCTCGATGCGTGCGCCACCACTCGCGCGTAGACACCGCCCGGGTACTTCGCCGCGTCGAGAACCACCTGGTAGGGCGCCGAAGAGGCCGTGGCGGCCTTCTGCTCACCGATGTAGAAGTCGACCGACTGAACGCGCGTCTCGACCGGAGCGGTCACATTCGCCGTGAGCGTGATGCTCCCGCTCTCCGGCACCTTCGCCGGCGCGCTCAGCTTCACCCGAAACGGCGGACGCGGATCGTTGACGACCATCTCGTCTTCCGCGGCGATGGCGCCGCTCGCGTCGTAGCCGACGGCGCGGAAACGCAGCCGCCGGATGTAGTCGCCGACGTTGACCTGTGCCGTCATCGTCCTTCCCGGCGCCCCGGTGTACTTGACGTTGTTGATGAACAGATCGAGCCGCACGACCGGCTCGGTCGCCACCACCGGCACGTAAAGGATCCCGTGAACGATGCCGTCCGGTTTGGTCGTGATCCGCACCGTCTGCGCGAGCGCAGCGCCTGACGCGAGGAGAAGGAGAACCGCGATGGAGAGCCGCTTCACGCGCGATGTAACGCGATGGTGGTCGCATGTCATCCCTGGTGGAACACCCGTCATGTTGGAGGGGGCGCGCAGCAGTGCGCCCGCTCTCCCGTTGAGAGCTGCTGGCGCGCTGCTGCGCGCCCCCACCAGGATGGCAGGCCTGGCTCGTGTCATTAGCAGCGTGAGCGAAGGATCTGGGGGACGGGTGGCTCGCAGCATGTCATCGAAGGTCCATCCCTACCGCGTCGCTCGTTTCGCCGGCTTCTTCTTGGGTGGTTCAAAGACTTTCACGAGGTCGAATCGCTTCTTGCCGAGCACCGGCTTCCAGAGGTCGCCGAGCTCACGCACTCGCGCGACGACGTTGTCGATGCGGAAGTCCTCCGTGCGCACGCCGCGCTCGACCTCCTCCCATGTCACAGGTGCCGACACACCTGCGAACGGTGTCGGGCGAACCGAGTAGATCGAGGCGAGGGTTCTCCCCCATGCGTTCTGGTTGTAGTCGACGAGCACGCGGCCGTGGGGGCGCTTCACCTTCCGGTACTCGGCGGTGATCACGTCGGGATACCGCGATTCCAACTCGAGTGCGATCGCCTTGGCGAACGTCCAGACCTCTTTCTGGAGCGGCCCGCGCACGATGGGGATGTAGACGTGAATCCCTTTCGAGCCGGTGGTCTTGGCGAAGGTCGGCATGCCGAGGGTGGCGAGAATGTCGCGAACGTAGAGTGCCACGCTCCGCACTTTGTTGAAGTCGGCTCCGGGCCCGGGATCGAGGTCGAAGTGGAGGAAGTCCGGCCGGTCCCAGTCGTCGCATCTGGCATACCAGGGATTCAGATCGATGCAGCCGAGGTTGATCAGCCACATCAGAGACTGGAGATCCTGGACGATCGGAAAGTTGACGACCGCCGCGTTGTGCGGGATCGCGCAGATGTCGATCCAATCAGGCCGCGGTTCCGGTGCCCGCTTCATGTAGAAGAAGTCGCCCTCGGCACCATTCGGGTAGCGCTTCATCACCATGGCCCGCCCGGCGACGTGCGGCAGCAGTCAGGGAGAGATGTCGGCGTAGTACTGGAGCAGGTCGCGCTTCGTGATTCCGAGCTTTTTCCAGAATGGCTTCTTCAGGTTCGTCAGGCGAACTTCACGGTCGCCGAACCTCAGGACGAGATCGACCGCGTCGCTCGGGATCGTGAGACGCCTGACCGCCATGTCGCGAGCTCTGCAATTTCCGGGCAATTAGGAGTGCAGACGTCCTCGTCCGCAACCGCCGGACGTCCCGTCCGGCGGTGAGGCAGCTCCCCGCGCCGCCGCCTTACCGCAGCAGCCTCCTCAGCGCCTCCTGAAACAGCCTCTGTCCCTTCTCATGGTCCTTCTCCTTCTTGCTTCGGAATCCTCCCTCCGGCAAAGGTCCGCGAAGCTGGTCGATCCGGCGGTCGATGACCTTGCCGACGTCGTACGAAGAGGTGGACGGCTCGAGCATGAGGCTGCGGATCTCGTAAAGCGTGGCGAGCTGCTGATACTGGCGGCAGTCATCGGTTTCGACTGCGAGAAGCGGAGCCGCTGCGAAGAGCAGGAAGAACACGGCGCGCGTTTCATGGGACCTCCGTTCGCACATTCTACGAGTTGTAGGAGTGCGGACGTCCTCGTCCGCAGCCGCCGGGCGTCCCCGCCCGGCGGTACTCGCAACCGAGGTACCCTCGGAGACGATGCAGTACGACCTCGGTCCTGTTGAGGTGAAAAAGCGGAACCATGTGCCGCACTGGGTGACGCCCCGGAGCATCTACTTCGTCACATGGCACCTCGCAGACGCACTGCCGGCTGAATTTCGTGAAGCGCTGCGGCGCGAAATTGATTACGGGCTCGAGCTCATTCGCACGGCGCGCGGCAAATTGACAATCGCGGACCGTGTGCGCCTGGAACGCGAGCGGCGGCGCAAAATTGAGCGATGCCTCGACGGCGGCTCCGGCGCATGTTCCCTTCGTGATCCTCACTGCGCGGCCATCGTTACCGAGTCGCTCAAGTACTTCAACGCGGTTCGATATGACCTGCTCGCCTGGTCGGTGATGCCGAACCACGCACACGTGGTCTTCACCTGTCGAGACGGCTTCTCTCTTCCCGAGCTCGTGAAGAGCTGGAAGAACTACAGCAGCAGGGAAGTGAATCGGCTGCTCGGAAGGGGTGGCACGCTATGGCAGGAGGACTACTTCGACCGTAGCATTCGCAATCCCCGGCAACTCCAGCGTACGTTGCAGTACGTTGTGAACAACCCGAGTAGCACAGGTCTGATCGATTGGCCTTTCGTTGCGAGCTATCCCGAGGCGATCAATCGGCATTTCTGACGGCCGAACGTGTTGACCGCCGGACGAGGACGTCCGGCGGATGCGGACGAGGACGTCCGCACTCCTCAGGCGACTTTGCGCTTGGCGAGCACTTTCCGAAGGAACTGGCCGGTGGCGCTTTCGGCGACCTTGGCCACTTCCTCGGGCGTGCCGGTGGCGATGATGTGGCCGCCGGCATCGCCCCCTTCTGGTCCGAGATCGATGATCTGGTCGGCGGTCTTGATCACGTCGAGATTGTGCTCGATCACGACCACGGTGTTGCCGCGGTCGACCAGACCCTGCATGAGGTGCAACAGCTTCGAGATGTCGTCGAAGTGCAGCCCGGTGGTCGGCTCGTCGAGGATGTAGAGCGTCTTGCCTGTGGCGCGCTTGGCCAGTTCCTTGGCGAGCTTCACGCGCTGGGCTTCGCCGCCGGAGAGCGTCGTCGACGACTGGCCCAGCTTGATGTAGCCGAGGCCGACGTCGTCGAGCGTCTTCAGGACGTTGAAGATCTTCGGGATGTTGCGGAAGGCGTCGAGCGCCTGCTCCACCGTCATCTCCAGGATGTCGGCGATGGAGAACCCCCTGTACTTCACTTCGAGGGTTTCGCGGTTGTACCGCCGGCCCCCGCAGACGTCACAGGTGACATAGATGTCCGGGAGGAAGTGCATCTCGATCTTGATCTGCCCGTCGCCCTTGCATGCTTCGCAGCGGCCGCCCTTGACGTTGAACGAGAAACGCCCCGGCCCGTAGGCGCGCATGCGCGCTTCCGGCGTCTGGGACATGAGATTGCGGATCTCGGTGAAGAGCTGCGTGTAGGTGGCGGGGTTCGATCGCGGTGTGCGGCCGATCGGCGACTGGTCGATGTCGATGACCTTGTCGATGAGCTCCAGCCCTTCGATACGATCGTGCTCGCCGGGCGAATCGGCGGAATCGTAGAAGTGTTTCGACAGCGCCTTGAAGAGGATGTCGTTGACGAGCGTCGATTTTCCCGAGCCGCTGACGCCGGTGATGGTGACGAAGAGGCCGAGCGGAATGGTGACGTCGAGGTTCTTCAAGTTGTTCTGGCGCGCCCCGCGGATGACGAGGGCGTTCTCGCCGATGGGCCGGCGCTGTGCCGGCAGGTCGATGCTCAGCTCGCCGCGCAGGTACTTCGCGGTGAGCGAGCCGGGGAACGTCTTGATCTGCTCGATCGATCCCTCGGCCGACACTTCGCCGCCGTGAACGCCGGCGCGCGGACCGAGGTCGATGATGTGGTCGGCGGTCCGGATGGTTTCCTCGTCGTGCTCGACGACGATGACGGTGTTGCCGAGGTCACGTAATTCCAGGAGCGATTCGATGAGCTTGCGGTTGTCGCGCTGGTGCAGGCCGATGGAGGGCTCGTCCAGGACGTAGAGCACGCCCATCAGCTTCGATCCGATCTGGGTGGCCAGGCGGATGCGCTGTCCCTCGCCGCCGGAGAGGCTGGCCGCATTGCGGTCGAGCGTCAGATAGCCGACGCCGACGGCGTTGAGAAACCCGAGGCGGTCGCGAACCTCCTTGAGGATCTTTCCGGCGATCTGTTCTTCACGCGGTGTGAGGGCGATGGTCTCGAAAAACTCCCCGGCGGCGCCGAGCTGCAGCGCCACGACTTTATCGATCGGCCGGCCGGAGACAGTGACGCTCAGCGCTTCCGGCTTGAGGCGGCGCCCGTCGCACTCGGGGCACTTCGTCGGAGTCATGAAGCGCTCGATCTCTTCGCGGATCTCATCCGAGTCGGACTCGTGATACCGACGCTGCAGCATCGGCACGAGCCCTTCGTACTTTCCGGTGTACTGGTACGCGCTCGCGTCGCCCTGAAACTCGAATTTGATCTTGTCTTCCGAGCCGTAGAGCACTGAGTTGCGCGCTTTTTCGGGCAGCTTCTCCCACGGCGTGTCGAGGGAGAACTTGTAATGTTTGGCGATGGTGTGGATCTGCTTGAGGCGCCAGTTGTCGGAGCCCTCTTTCCAGAGCGCGATCGCGCCATCGCGGACGGACTTCGACGCATCGGGAACGATCTTCCGCTCGTCGATCTCCAGGAGCACGCCCAGTCCCGAGCATCGGGTGCAGGCCCCGTACGGAGAATTGAACGAGAAGAGGCGAGGCGTGATCTCTCCGATCGACACGCCGCAATCGGGGCAGGCGTAGTTCTGGGAGAGGAGCTCTTCGTTTGCCGTCATCCCGAGCCCCGTGGAGGGCGAGGGATCCCCCGCACTCTTGCGCTTGCCGTTCTTCCGCGCCGGGGATTCCTCGCCGTCGTTGCGGCTCGGAATGGCCGAAGCGGCGTAGAGAATCTTCACCAGCCCCTTGGTGACCCGCGTCGCGGTTTCCAGCGAGTCGGCGAGGCGCTGGGCTATCCCCTCTTTCACAACGAGGCGGTCGATGACGATGTCGATGGTGTGCTTCTTCTGTTTGTCGAGCGTGGGCGGGTCGGCGAGCTCGATCATCTCCCCGTCGACGATGGCGCGGGTGAAGCCCTCCTTCACCATCTGCAGCATCTGCTTGCGGTACTCGCCTTTCTTGCCGCGAATGTAGGGAGCGAGCATTGTGAACTTCGTGCCGGCCGGGAGCGTCAGGAGGCGATCGACCATCTGCTGGATCGTCTGCGGCCGGATCTCCTGGCCACAGCTGGTGCAGTGCGGGACACCGACCGACGCGTAGAGGAGCCGGAGATAATCGTAAATCTCCGTGACCGTGCCGACCGTCGATCGCGGATTATGAGAGGTCGTCCGCTGCTCGATCGAGATCGCGGGCGAGAGCCCTTCGATCGAATCGACGTCGGGCTTTTCCATCTGCTCGAGGAACTGCCGCGCGTACGCGGACAGCGACTCCACATACCGGCGCTGTCCCTCGGCAAAGACCGTGTCGAACGCCAGCGATGATTTCCCCGATCCGGAGACGCCGGTGATGACGACGAACTTGTTGCGCGGGATGACGACGTCGATGTTCTTGAGGTTGTGCTCGCGGGCGCCGCGGATGACGATGGACTCCATGGTTGGGAAAATGTTAACGGCGGTGGGGGCGGGGGTGTTCCCGTTCTACGAGGGGTGGAGATTTCTCGCGGGGGAGCGGGGTGGGGTGACCGGGTCACGAGGTCACGGGGTCGCGAGGCGATTCGCATCAAGACCGCATCAGCGCTGGCTCGCCGGCCGTTCTTACATGTCGCGGTCCTGGATCTTCGTTGCGTCGATCAGCCAGTCGCCGTACGGTCCTTCGATGCGATCGATGGCGACGACGATGAACTCCGGTACCTCGTACGGGTGGTGGTCGAAGATGTAATTGCGCAGTTCGTCGATGCGCTCGTCGAGGGTCTTGATGAGGAGGATCTGCTCGTTGTCGTGCTCGACCTTTCCCTCCCAGCGATACACCGAGTAGACCTGCGGGAGGATGTTGACGCACGCGGCAAGTCGGCGGCTGACGAGCTCTTCCGCAAACTCGCGCGCGTCGTACGTCTGCGCGACGGACGTGATGACGATCAGCGGCATCATCGACGATCATCTTAGGCTCGCGTGCGGCGTGCGTCGAGATTGCCGCGGTGGACGATCGTGGCCGGTAGAATGGCCGCCGTGCTCCGCCGCCTCCTCATCGCTGCCGTCATCGCGATCATCGCCTTCGGGGCATTCGAGTGGATCACCTTTCCCGATACGGCAATCCTGGCGAAAGAGCCGCCGAAAACGACGGCGTTCATGGAGTTGCGCAAAGACTCGCTCCGGGCTGTCGGCCAGGATGACCACATCGACTACCGCTTCGTTCCTTACGCGCAGATCTCACCGTACCTGCGCCGGGCCGTGCTCGTCGCGGAAGACAGCAACTTCTACGAGCACGAAGCGGTCGATACGAAGGCGATGAAAGAGGCCATTCAGCGCGATTGGAGCCGCAGGAGACTCACGCACGGAGGGTCGACGATCACCCAGCAGCTGGCGAAGAACCTCTATCTCTCGCCATCGCGGAATCCATTTCGAAAAGTGAAGGAATACTTCATCGCCCGCTCGCTGGAAAGCCATCTGACGAAGAAGCGGATTCTCGAGCTCTATCTCAACGTCGTGGAGATGGGGGAGCGGGTCTACGGCGCGGAGGCGGCGTCGCGGTTCTACTTTCAGAAGTCCGCCGCCGATCTCACGCCCCAGCAGGCGGCGCTGCTGGCCGGCTGCCTTCCGAATCCGCGCCTGATGAACCCCGGCGACGCGAACAGACGCCTGCGGTCGAGACAGCGGATGATCCTCTCGCGGCTGCGCAGGTGGGGATATCTGTTCGAAACCGAAGTGCTGACGGAGAAGAAGCCCGACGCCGCGCCAGCCGTCGATACGGCGCTGGAGCAGGCACCGCCGACGGACACGGCGACCACGGACACGGCGACGACATCGACGGAGACAACGACACCCACCAGTACGGCGGGTACGCAGTCTCCGGAACCGACAGCCACGACGACCGAGACGCCGGCGCCGCCGAAATCGGACACGACCAGTACGACCACGACTCCGGGGAGCGGGACGGGTAGAAGTGATTAGTGATCAGCGCGGCGGCGATCGGCGATGACGGTCCACGACTCGCTGATTGCCGATCACTGATCACGGATATCACTGATCACTTCGCGACTGTGCGCGTGGCGAGTTGTGCGTGCAACCGATTGCGTCGCCGTTCACTCCTCTCTGCGCATCGCGTGTCGAGATATCGTGCATAAAACACGTATCAACACATCGTGCACAATTTTGATGCCAATCCGCTTTCCATTTCGGGGTGTTGCCAAAACGGAAGAAGTACCGCAAGGTAGAGGAAGACAACGCACGAGCCAACGCGTAGTTATGGCGCAGATGCTTCGACGGGCTCCCGATCAAGAGCCGTGGATCGGCTCGAACCTCCCAGCAGAAGCGCGATTGAGAACTTACAACTACAGCAACCGAAAGAACGGCGCGGCAGCGCACCAGGCTGGCCGCCGCAGCACTGTCGACGCGGCCTGCCGAGCTTACGAGCGTTCGCGACGTGACGAGCACGCCGCCTGGCCTCCGCACACGATCGAGAGCCGCGCTCAGCGTGCCGCGCGAGGTGCCACTCCGCGTCCGACCGCAGCCAATTTCAAACAAAACCCGATGTGGCGCGCCATCAGCGACTTGTTCACCCGGACAGGCAAACTGGTCCGCGTTTTGCGAAACGCGCAGTCGATGATTGGCAAACGCACGCGAACCTCGCGCGAGTGGAAGGCCGGTGCCGACTACCGCATCATCTGCGACTGCCAGCGTCACGCTCGTCGCCAGCAGGCCTTGTGGCGCCGTTCTCTGCGCGCCGCCTCACAATTCAAGAAGAGCGGCGCAGTGCTTCTGGTTGGACTCCCGCTGGCGTTAGGCATGGCCGGAATTCCGATGGAGGGCACGACCGACGGAGCCGTCCCCAGCTCACCCGCCATCGCTTCGGCAGTGAGCGTGCGGCCCCAGAGAGCCAACGCCTTCCGGATCTTCACCGACAAAGTGCGCACTGATTTTCTCGATCCGCAGCACGACACGCGCACGCTGACGCTGGAAGTCACGAAGGAGGAGTTCTTCCGCACGCGCGTTCCGTACGGCTCGATCATCTATCGCGAGGCCACGAAAAATCAGCTCGCGCCGGAGCTCGTCGCTGCAGTCGTGGAAGCGGAGTCGGACTTCCGCCCGCGGCTGATCTCCGGCAAGAACGCTCAGGGGCTGATGCAGATCGTCCCCAGCACCGGTGAGCTCCTCGGCGCCGGCAATCTATTCGATCCCGAGCAGAACATCGCCGCCGGATCGAAGTATTTGAAGTACCTCATCGACCGTTTCGGCGATCTTCACCTGGCGCTGGCCGCCTACAACGCCGGCGAGGGAAACATCGAGAAGTTCGGCGGCGTCCCTCCCTTTCCGGAGACGCAGAACTACGTGCAGCGGGTGAGCTCGCACACGCGGTGGTACCGCCAGCGCGTCCGCGAGTCGTTCCTCGCCTCCTCGCGCATCAGCACCACGTACACGCGTTGACCTGCACGCTCCACTAGAATAGGAGCTATGCACGCAAGTTCAGAGCGGCGCGAGTTCCAGCGTCTTCGCCTCAATCCACCCGTCGCCGGCACTTTCGGCGATGCCGGCGTGACCGTGATGGACGTGGGGGTTCTCGGCGCGCGCATCGGCCACGCGGCGCCGCTCAACGCAGTCGACGACGAGCTGCGG
>JADGOA010000240.1 GCA_017883215.1 Thermoanaerobaculia bacterium
CCGGCATCGGCGTGGTGCCGCTGGGTGTTTGCGGCAGCCACTGCAGCTGGACGCGCTGGTCTGCGTCACGGAAATTCGTGAGCGTCACGTCCGAGCGGAAGTAGGTGCCGTTTGCTCCCGGCAGGTTTCCGGCTGCCGGAATCAGCATCTGGTTCGTCGGCCCGCGGAGCTGAGCGGAGGCGGCGGTGGTGACGAGAAGGGCTGCTGCGAGAACGAGAAGCCGTTGCGAACGCATGATTCGAGAGGATAAGCAAATCTGCGTCTACGTGCGAGCGGTAGCGGGTAGCAGACGTTAGATGAGGCTCTTAGCTCTTGGGAGACCTGCCGGCCTTGACGCCCAAGAGCCCAGAGCCAAAAGCCAGGAGCCGGGAGACTCCGATCACCCGCCACCCGCTGGAAAGGGTGGCGGCTCGCGTAAACTTCGCCGATGCGAAATTTGCGAGCCGTCGTCTGTACCGCTGTCTTCCTTCTAGCTTCCGCGGTCGCTGCGGCGCCGATCCGCCTGGCCGTCGACGCCACCGACGCGCCGCGGCGCATTCTTCACGCCCACATGACGGTTCCGGCGCAACCGGGCGCGATGACCCTCTGGTATCCGAAATGGATTCCCGGCGAGCACGGCCCGACCGGTCCGCTGATGCAGGTGGCGGGGCTGAAAATCTCAGCGAACGGAGCACCGCTGCAGTGGTCGCGCGATCTGCGCGACATGTTCGCTCTTCACGTCGACGTACCGAATGGGGCCACGGAGCTCGCGGTCGATCTCGACTTCCTCGACCCGGTGGGCACCGGACAGTTCAGCGGCGGCGGATCGATGACGCCGAAGCTTGCGGTCATCAGCTGGAACTCGGTTCTCCTCTATCCGGCAGCGAAGACTTCCGACGAGATCACCGTCGAGCCGTCGCTGAAGTTGCCGGCCGGCTGGAGCTATGCGACACCCCTCGCCGCCGCCGCAACCAGCGGCAACGAGGTGCGGTTCGAGCCGGTATCGCTGACACACCTCATCGACTCGCCCGTTCTCACCGGTGTCCATCTGAAGAAGATCGACATCCCGAGCTCCAGCCCGTTCCCTCATCGAATCGACATGGCCGGAGACGACGAGGGGAGTCTGGTCACGCCGGATGATTTCGTGGCCGGATACACGCGCCTGGTCAACGAAGAGCGCGCGGCTTTCGGTGTGGAGCACTTCCGCCACTACGACTGGCTGCTCACCATCAGCGACAACGTCGCTCACTTCGGGCTCGAGCATCACGAGGCGAGCGATGACCGGACCGGCGCCGACATCCTCGGCGACCAGACCTCGCGCTATGGGCTGGCCGAGCTGCTCGCGCATGAGTACTCCCACTCCTGGGACGGCAAGTACCGCAGACCGGCGGGACTGGCCGTGCCGAACTACGACGTGCCGATGACCGGCGAGCTGTTGTGGGTTTACGAAGGGCTGGATACGTTCCTCGGCAATCTCATGCCATACAGGGCGGAGATCACGCCTGCCGAGTACTATCGCGACAGCGTCGCTCAGATCGCCTCGACGCTTTCCGCGCGGCCCGGGCGCAGCTGGCGTCCGCTCGCCGATACGGCGGTGGCCGCGCAACAACTGTACGAATCGCCAGGCGCCTGGTCGTCCTATCGGCGCAGCGTCGACTTCTACGACGAAGGGCTTCTCCTGTGGCTCGACGTCGATATGAGGATTCGGAAGCTCACCGGCGACAAGCGCTCCCTCGACGACTTCCTCCGCGCGTTCTTCAGCGGTCCCGACGGCGATCCGGTGGTGAAGCCGTACACCTTCGACGACATGGTGCGGGCGCTGAACGCGGTGGCGCCGAACGACTGGGCCGCATTCCTCAACACCCGCCTGCAGTCGACGACCTCGGCGCCGTTAGGCGGCATCGAGAACAGCGGCTGGAAACTGGTCTATGACGACAAGCCCAACCTCGCCCAGCAGCAGGGCGAAAAGCTCAGCAAGGGCGTCGATGCCACCGCAACCACCGGCATCAGCATCGGCGGCGAAGGGCGCATCGGAGACGTTCTTCCGAACAGCCCTGCAGCGAAGGCGGGCCTCGTTCCGGGAGCGCGGATCATCGCCGTCAACGGCAGGCGCTACACGCCCGAGCTTTTCCGGGATGCCGTCCGCGACTCGAAGAACACCACTGCACCGATGCAGGTGATCTACGAGTCGGAAGACTTCGTGAACGTGACTACGGTCGATTACCACGGCGGCCTGCGATACCCGCACCTGGTGCGGATCGAAGGGACGCGCGACCGGCTGTCGGAGCTGGGGAAGCCGTTGGCGAAGAAGTAGGGCGGAGGTTTCACGGTGGGCCGTGCGCGCGCCGTTCGTGAGCGCATTCGACGCGAGCAGGATGACACGCGCCCGGCCCACGCGATTCGATACGTCTATACCCCGCCCTTGCGGATCACCTCGCGGTAGAAACGTGCGCTCGCTTTCGGCGTTCGCTTCAACGTCGCGAAGTCGACGTGCACGATCCCGAATCGCTTTGAGAAGCCGTGGCTCCATTCGAAGTTGTCGAGCAATGACCAGACGAAATAGCCGCGGACGTCGACGCCGCGCCTCATGGCCTCGGCCATGGCGCCGATGTGCTGGCCGAGATAATGAATCCGCAGCGGATCGTTCACCTCGCCGTCGATCGCGACCGGCGGATCGTAGAACGCCGCGCCGTTTTCGGTGATGTACACCGGCAGCTTGCCGTAGCGGTCGCGAAACCACACCAGCACGTCCGTCAATCCCTGCGGAAACACTTCCCACGACATCTCCGTGTGGATTGCGTGCCCCTGGCGCACCTTCGCCGCGCGCTCGACACCGCCGGCGGGATCGGCCTTCGTCACGCCGCGCGAGTAGTAGTTGATCCCGATGAAGTCGAGCGGTTGCCGGATGTCCTCGAAATCCTGCGCCGGAAAGTCGGGCCAGGCCTCGCCGAACATCTCGGGCAATTCCTCCGGATACGAGCCGCGGAAGAGCGGATCGAGATACTGCCGGTTCATGTACGCATCGGCGCGGGCGTTCGCCGCGAGATCGTCCTCGTTTTGCGATGCCGGGTATTTCGGCTCGAGATTGACGACCACTCCGATGGGATGCTTGCCGCCGATGGCGCGGTACGAGGACACGGCGAGACCGTGCGCGCGCAGCAGGTTGTGCGTCGCGATCGGAGCCTCGAACAGGTTGCGATGCCCCGGCGCGAGCACCCCGTGCAGATAGCCGCCGTCCATGACCACCCACGGCTCGTTCAGCGTCGTCCACAAATGAATGCGGTCGTCCAGCGCACGAAAGACGACCGACGCGTACTCCGCGAACCAGCCGGCGATGTCGCGATTGAGCCAGCCGCCGCGGTCGTCGAGGGCCACCGGCAGATCCCAGTGGTACAGGGTGGCCATCGGCTTGATGCCGTTTTCCAGAAGAGCGTCGACGAGGCGGCGATAGAAATCGAGTCCGCGCTCGTTGACGCACCCAGTCCCCTCCGGAAGGATCCGGCTCCAGGAGATGCTGAAGCGATAGGCGTCGAGGCGGAGCTCGTGCATCAGGGCGACGTCCTCGGCGTACCGGTGGTAGTGGTCGCAGGCTACATCGCCCGTCTCGCCGTTCGTCACGCGGCCCGGCGTATGAGTGAAGCGGTGCCAGATGCTCGGTCCTGCGCCGTCGGCCAGCGGCGCCCCTTCGATCTGGTATGCGGAGGTGGCTGCGCCCCAGAGGAAGTCGGGAGGGAATCGGAGGGCGGTCATGGTGTCTGTTTCCGTTTGTTACTACGCGCGCTCGATGTCAATGCCAAGGGGCGCCGCGACGGACTGACAGCGCTGAGCGTGAGGCCGGCGGGCGTTGCACGTATCGCGCCTCCGGGGGTGCCAATGACAATTGACATCACAACTCATTGTGCAGTAGTTTTCGCCGAAATGTAAACGGTTACATTCGAGACGCCATGAGCCCCACTACGCGCGCTTCCCGCCGCCGCCGGCCCGCCGCCGTGACCATTCACGACGTCGCCGCTCGCGCGGGCGTCTCCGTCGCCACAGTCTCCCGCGTTCTCAATCGCAAGACTCCCGTGCGCGAAGAAACCTCGCGCCAGGTGCTCGAAGTGGCGCGATCGCTCCGCTACGTCCCTAACGTCGCCGCTCGCTCGCTGAGCATCCGGCGCAGCCACACCATCGGCATCGTCCTTCCCGAAGTTCACGGCGACTTTTTTTCCGAGGTCATCCGGGGCATCGATCTGGCGGCGAGACGCGCCGGATACCACATCCTCGTCTCGGGCTCGCACAGCGACCGCAACGAGATGCTGGAAGTTCTGGCGGCGATGCGCGGGCGCGTCGACGGACTGATCGTGATGTCGCCAGACGTGGCTCTGAGCGCGTTGCACGACCAGCTTGCGGATCAGTTGCCGCTGGTGCTGCTCAACTCCGTGGCCGAGGGCCATACCGCCATCACCATCGACAACTACGGTGGCGCGCACGCGATGATGCGGCACCTCGGGACGCTCGGCCACAGCCGCATCGCCTTCATCAAAGGTCCCGATCGGAACGCCGACGCCTCCGAGCGGCTCCGCGGCTATCGCCACGCCATGCGCCAGATCGGCGGCCGTGCGGCGGATCTCGAGGTTCCGGGCGAGTTCAGCGAAGAGTCGGGCTACGCCGCAGCCGGTTCCATTCTGGCCAGGCACGAGCGGCCCACCGCCATCTTCGCCGCGAACGACGCCATGGCCGTCGGCGTGCTCTCGGCGGTGGCCGCGCAAGGTCTGAACGTGCCCGCGGACATGGCCGTGGTCGGGTTCGACGACATACCCATCGCGCGATATCTGGCGCCCCCGCTCACGACGGTGAAAGTCGACATCGCGGAGCTCGGGCGCCGTTCCTTCGAAGCGGTCATCGACAGAATCGACCGCGGCCTGCCCGATCAACCACGTCACGAATGCATTCCCACTTCCCTCGTCGTCAGGCAGTCGTGTGGAGCGGCAACCAGCCTGCGGCGAACCAAAAAAGCCAGTGGAAAAAAGAAGACGACACGACAGGAGGAGATATGAGAGGAAGATCAGCGCCCTGGACTCGAGGAGCCCTTATCAAAACTGAGGGTGCCTGGAAGGGCAGAGCGGAGCATGGAGTGATGCCTAACAACAGGAAGATCAGCAACCATAACCTCGTGCGCGGCCTGGCAGTGCTATCCGTACTTGTCCTGATCTTTTGCGGTCAGGCCGGCGCGCAAACCACGACATCGAGCATCGGCGGCGTCATCACTGACAGCCGGGGACCGATCCCGGGCGCTCAAGTTGCGGCCGTGAACACGGAGAACGGCTTCAAGTACGAGACCACCGCCGCGAATGACGGCACCTACCGGCTCAACGGCCTGCCGCCCGGCACCTACGAGATCGGCGTGTCGTCTGAGGCCTACAAGGTGCAGAAGCATACGGTCCGCGTGCTCCTCGGGCAGAGTGCAACGGCCGACTTCCGGCTCACACTCGACCAGGTGTTCCTCGAGAACATCACCGTGGTGGGTAAGGCCACCCCCGTCCTCCAAGAGATGCGGACGCCGGAGGTGGCGACCAACGTCACCGCCGAGCAGATTGCCAACCTGCCGCAGAGTAGCCGCAACTTCATGAACTTCGCCGCACTGGCGCCGGGCGTCAACGTTGTCACCAAGGACAACGACAACGACCCGAACCACCAGGGCGGCTTCCGCAGCGGCGG
>JADGOA010000241.1 GCA_017883215.1 Thermoanaerobaculia bacterium
GGGCTGGCGGGTGGCCACAAGTGGACCGGCGAGCATCGGGTACGGCGCAACGACGGCAGCACTTTCCTGGTGTTGCTCGAACCGTCGCCGCTCGCGTCGCCGCAGGAGCGGTCGATCGTTCGATAACTGGACGCGCGTATGATTGGCGTGCATGAACGAGATCAAGCGCCGGGTTCTGATCGTTGACGATGACGGCGAGGTTCGCGCAGGGCTGGAGGCGCTGCTCTCCGACGACTGGGCGGTGCGCCTCGCCGCGACGGCGCGCGAGGCGATCGTGGCGTTCGGCGAATTCTCGCCCGACGTCGTCCTCCTCGACGTCCAACTCCCGGACGGTTCCGGCCTCGATCTGCTCTCGCAGTTCAAGATGTACTCGGAGACGACCGCGATCGTCATGATGTCGGGAGCCGGAACGCTCGACCGCGTCATCGAGTCGATGAAGCTGGGGGCTGAGACGTTCCTGCAGAAGCCGTTCGACTACGACACGCTCTCGATCACGCTGGAGCAGGCCTGCCGCATCTCGGCCCGGCAGAAAGAGGTGATTGCGTACCGTCGCAGCGAGCGGAGTGACGCGCAGCGGATCCCAGGAGCGTCACCGGCGATTCAGCACCTCAATTCTCTTCTGCCCAACATCGCTCGCGCCGGTTCGCCGGTGCTCATCGAAGGGGAGTCCGGCACCGGCAAGGGCATTCTCGCGCGACTGATTCACAATTCATCTCAGCGGGCCCGGTCGGCCTTCGTCGACCTGAATTGCGCCGGCCTGTCGAAGGAGTTGCTCGAGTCGGAGCTCTTCGGCCACGAGCGGGGCGCGTTCACGAACGCGATGAATACGAAGCCCGGCCTGTTCGAGATCGCAGGCGACGGCACACTCTTCCTCGATGAGATCGGCGAGATGGATCCGACGATCCAGGGGCGGGTGCTCAAGTCGCTGGAAGAGAAACGATTCCGACGCGTCGGCGGCATCCGCGATCTGAAAGCCGATTTCAGGCTCATCGTGGCCACCAATCGCGATCTCTCCGCCGAAGTCGCCGCCGGCCGCTTCCGCAACGACCTTTACTACAGGCTCAACGTGGTCCGCCTCAAAATGCCGCCGCTTCGCGATCGCATGGAGGACCTCCCCATCCTCGTCGAAGAGATCCTCCGGCCGCTGGCCAAGGAGATGGGCAAGCCGGTTCCGAACGTGAGCCCGGTCGCGATCAAGAAACTCATGGCGTATGCCTGGCCCGGCAACATTCGCGAGCTGCGCAACGTCCTCGAACGGGCCATGATCACGATGACGGGGGAGATCCGCAGCGAAGACGTGGCGCTCGATTCGTCGGTGCTGACCGCGAGCACCGGTGTGTTGCCGACGAAGGAGTGGGAGATCGAGCCGCTCGACGCGCTCATCACGAAGTACGTCGCGGCTGCGGTTCAGGCGACGAAGGGCAACGTCCGGAAGGCCGCCAGAAAGCTCGAGATCAGCCCGTCCACGCTCTATGCCCGGCTGAAGGTTGCCGACAAAGCGTCTGCCGCCAAATCGTAGCTCCGCGCCACCAAACCTCAGAGTTACTCAGTTACTCAGTTGCGCCGCGTTAACTGAGTAACTGAGTAACTGAGTAACTCGGCTCTCAGCCCGTCGGATCAGATCAGATTCTTCTGGAACGCGAAAGCGACCGCTTCGGCCTTGGAGTGCAACTCGAGCTTGTCGAGGATGTTCTGGATGTGGCTGCGGGCGGTCAGCTGCGAGATGTGGAGGCGCTCGGCGATCTCCGGCGTGCTGCGACCCGCGGCGAGCATGCCCAGGACTTCCACCTCGCGGGCCGTGAGCTTGCGCGCCCGCGCGTCGTCTGAGCCGCGCGCCGAGACCAGGTGAGGTTTGGGCGGCACGGTCGTGGTGTCGGGTGCCGATCTGGTATCCGCCTGCTCGAAAGAGCGAACCTGGTGGACGAGGAAATAGTCGTCCGGCTCGCTGGCGCGAAGCTGCAGGACGGAGATGTCGGTCATGATCGGTTGGCGGTCACGCGAGGTCAGGCCGAGGGCGAAGTGCCGGACGACCTCGCCGCGGTTGGCGAGTTGCATGATCGGACATTCGGTGGAGCAGTATCGGTTGCCGAACAGGTCGGTGCCTTTCAGCAGCTCGTTGCAGGAGAGGCCGAGCGCTTCGTCCGACGTGAAGCCGAGCATCCGCCGCGCGGCATCGTTCCAGAAGACGACGTGATTCGCGCGGTCGGTGACGAAGACGGCATCCGGCGAGCGCTCCAGCGCTGCGAAGAATGGAACAAGATCTTCCTCGACGACTCGTCGCAACAAAGCTCCGCCCTCGTCCCCTGGTGTCGCGTCGGTTCCGGGATGGAAGCGACGGTTCAGGTCCGGTACGGGCGGAAAGCAGAGAGCTGCGGGCGCGCAGCATCGCTCGGAACCGGAGATGATCCGCACGGATTGTACGACGATACGAGAGGCCGCTGGCGAGCTGAGCGGTGATGGAAGCAGGGAGCGCGGGTCGAAGCGAGGAGCGCCGCCTGTTTAGCGACTGGTGGGGCGGGTGCCCGCCACGGTGCCGTCACCGTCGCACGAGCGCTTCGGAGGCATCCCAGAGGCGCCGCGCCAGATCCATGTCGCCGGCCTGATGGCTCTTGCGCGCTGATTTGCGCTTGACGTAGTACTCGCCCGGCTGCCAGTCCGCTCCCGGACGTGAGGTCGCAAGCCAGACGAGTGTATCGGCGCCTTTGTCCGGACCGATCATGAACAGCCGGCCTAACGGCGTGCCGTACCAGAAGCGGAGGGGAGCGCTCCCTTCGCGCGCGAAGCCGGTGGTCACCACGCCCGGATGAAGCGACACTCCCCGAACGCCGGAGAATCTGCGGTTGATCTCTGCGGCGTGCAGGATGTTCATCATCTTCGCCGTCCCGTACGCGCGCCATGCGCCGTAGCGGCGGTCGCTTTCGAGATCGTCGAAATCGAGCCGCCCCATGTGGTGCGCGCCGCTCGAGGTGTTGATGACCGTCGCTCCGGACGTTTCCAGCGTCTCGCGCAGCAGAAGCGTCAGCAAGAACGGCGCGAGGTGGTTCACCTGGAACGTCTTCTCGTGTCCATCCTCGGTGACCTGCCGCTGGTGGATGATGCCTCCGACGTTGTTGGCAAGGACGTCGATGCGCGGGTAGCTCGCGATCAGCTCAGCCGCAAGGCGCCGCACGTCGCCGAGCTTTGTGAAGTCGGCCAGAAACGAGTCGCAGCCGATCTCCTGCGCCAGGCGGGCGGTCTCCGCCGAGCGGCCGGTGATCGCGACGGTCGCTCCCGATTTTCGCAACGCGCGCGCCGCGGCGGCGCCGATGCCGGAGCTTCCACCCGTGATCACGATGACTGAGCCGTTCACTTGGACTAATTACCTCACAGCTTGGAGGGACGCGCAGCAGCGCGTCCGCAGCTCTCGTCGTTCCCTTCCGCCCACGGGTTGCGGACGCGCTGCTGCGCGTCCCTGCGGGTCATTTCCGCTTCACCGTCATCCCAGGGTGCGGAAGATCGAATGACTACTTCGCCACGATCCGTGCGGTCTTGACGAAATCGAGCTTCGGGAAGTCCGCGGTGAGATAAGCGTTCCCTTCCTGCTGAACTCTGTCCTGGCGGGGGCCGGCGCCGCCCGGCGCGCCTTCGCCGTAGCCGGAGTAGAGCGCGTCGACGACGTCCATTCCTTCGATCACCTTTCCGAACGGAGAGAAGCCCATCTTGTCGAGCCGCGCGTTGCCGTCGGAATAGTTGATGAAGAGCTGCGTCGTCCGGGTGCCGGGGCCGCGCATGGCGAAGCTCACCATGCCGCGCTTGTTGGACTGCACGACCGGGTCGTCCGGGATCACCGCCGGCTTCCAGGCCGCGTTGACCGCGGGGGCGCCGTTGATGCCGAACTGCGCCATGAAGCCTGCGATCACGCGGAAGAAGCGGACGTCGTCGAAGAATCCGTTCGAGACCAGGTTGTAGAAGCGGTCCGCGCCGTTAGGCGACCAGTCGCGGTGGACTTCGATGACGAACGGGCCTTTCGAGGTCTCGAATCGCGCCGCAAAGACCTCCGGCGCCTTCGCCGTCAGCTTCGACGGATCGAGCAGGCTTTTCGCCACCACCTTCGTCTCTTTGCCATCCTTCTTTGCCGTCACCGCTTTTTTCGTGCTCTCCGCGCCATCGGCCGCGTAGCCGATTCCCGCAACCATCATCGTGGCGACCGCCGCCGCGACTGCAACTCGACTGAGGAAACGCATTTTCATCACCTCGTGCCGGCCGCCCGCGGCGGCCGGAATTTTGAGCTCATCGCCGAACCGGCGTACCGGACATTATCGCGGCATTTCGAGGGAAGCTCGCAAAGCGCTTGCCTCCTCGGCCGCGCACGATGTTTCATCCTTCATTGATACGCAGCCGCTGAAGACGAGCTGCGCATGAAGAAGGAAGAAATCAGAAAGTGCTTTGTTCTGCCTGTCGGTACGCCATCTTCCAATTCTGAGTGGCGCGATCCAATCGCCGATGCGCTACCATGAAACCCGCCTAACCGACATGAAGCTCGAAAGCGTGGAGTGCGAGTTCTGCGGCCGGAGAATCTGCGAGTTCTTCGATGATGTGGATGCTTCGCTGATGATCCGTTCCGCGGCCGTCGGTCATTTCGCGAATTACTGCACCTTCCGGCCACCCGACTTCAGCGGCGGTGTCCTGCGCGTCTATTTCGACATCCTCGTCCAGGCGTACAGGATGCGGCGCGAACTCCGGCAGCGCCGCGCCAGAGCCGGTCAGCCAGCGCTCAGGTGCGTCTCGGGGTAGGTACCCGCTACCCGCTTCGTCCCGTCACGTCCGGCTCTGCTGCAGCCTTCGCAGCGCCGCCGTTTTGAGTGCCATGCTCGTGGCGTCGCCGCGGGAGATGGCGCGCACTTCCGCCTCGGGGAGGGTGGGGAGGATTCGCAGCGCGATCTGGGGCGGGGTTTTCGGATTGTGGATCAGCGCCACGCGGACATCGAGGTTGTTGAACCACTGGCCGGTTTTCAGGATCACGTCGACGGTCTGGTAGATGAGGTGCGACGACTTGGCGATGCGGACGACCTCTTCGATCGTCACGCGTGGATTCCGCAGGAGGGCGCCGAGGATTTGAGGATCGGTGTCCTGGACCAGGAACGCGCGCTCGACGCGATCCGCCTTCGCCGCCAGAAAAAGTCTGTCCGTTCGGCTCAGGCTCCTGATGCGGTCGAGGATGTTCTGCCTTGCCACCGTATCCCGCTCTTCGCCCGTCTCCTCGGCGACTTCCGGTATTGGGGCGAGGAGCGTCTCGACTGCTTGCCTTGGGTCGCCTTCGATCGCGAGCGCAACGCCGTCGGGCAGAGGGGCGACGACGGTTGCGCGGACTGTGGCTTCGTTGCCCGACGCGGCGCGCAGCGTGACGGTGACACGCGAATGGAGCGCCAGCTGCTCACCGACCGGAAGGCGCAGGCCTCCCACCGACAAGTTGGCGCGCTCTTCGTCGCGCAGTTCCTGCTCGCTCTCGAACTCGACCGTGAACGCGTCGCTGCCGTTTCGCGTGACTTTCATCCCGTCGATGATCGCAGAAATGCGACGTGGAGAGCGGACATTCCTGTCCGCTGCGGCCGGACATTCGTGTCCGGCCGCTGCACGGGCGCTCGTCGCCGATTGTCGCTTGTCGCCGGCCAC
>JADGOA010000242.1 GCA_017883215.1 Thermoanaerobaculia bacterium
CTCCCGCTGGGAGAGGGTGGCCGTGGCGCAGGGCTGAAAAGCGAAAACCTACGCGACACCGTTCCACGCGCCACGGCCGGGTGAGGGGTGTGGCGCTCGGCTGGGCCATCTTGCCGAGATGCACGCCCTCACCCAGCCATGGAGCGCGGGCCGTTCGCGTCATGCGCTTCGTTCAGCCCCTCACCACTGGGGGCAGCGGCCTGAGACGCAGCGTCCCCGTTCCCGGCATCTCGCGAGCGAGGGAGGAGGGCAGGTCTCCTGGCTCCACGTCCCACTGGTCGAATACACGCGAACCAGTTGATTCTGCGCATCCTTCAGCGAACGTCTGCAACGACCCTTGACACGCCAACTGGGGACCCCATTCCGCACCTCGGCGCGGGCCACGCCCGCTGCCTAACAAAAGGTAAGCGTTGGTTGGGCCGCCACTTACTTTAGCGCGGCCAGGTAGATGAGCTCCTGAACGACCAACCGAATGTCTGCGGCGAGCGGGTCGATGTCGCCACGGTGAGCGTTGAGGATCTCTTCGACGTCCTGCCATCGTTTTTCGTGGCGGCAGCCGGGAGCGTTCGTATGGGGAAGCTCGTCCACGATCAGGACATCCGGCCGCCGGCGGATGCAGGCATCGGGATCCATCTCCTCGAGGATGCGGCGCGCCGTTGGACCTACCGGAAGTGTCCGCTGTTGTCCTCTTCCACGACGAGGATGTCGAAACCTTTCAGTTGGTCGACGAGGCGGGTGACGATGCCGGGCGATACGCGGCCGAAGACGCCTCGCCGGCTCGGCTGGCCGACGACCAGCAGGCCGATGCTCTCGGAGCGCACGAAGTCCATGATCGTCTGGACGATGTCCTCGGACTCCCTGAACACGACGCTGGCGCCGAGAGACATTGCCAGCTGCACGTTCTCGCTGAGCAGCCTGTGCTGGGTGGCGGACATGCGCTCCGGGTGGTCACGCTCGCGGCGCACGTAGAGCGCGAACCACTTGGTGTTCATGCGTCCCGCCAGTCGTGATCCGCGGAGAATGAGGTCTTTCGCGATGATCGGATCGAAGGGGAGAGCCACGGCGATTCTCGATTCCGCGGCGGCGGAGGTGGCGTCGAGAGGCAGGTCGCGGCCGGAGATCTCGGCGGTCTGCAGAAGTGCCAGCTCGCGGAGCCGGATCAGCAGCTCGGTGCGGAAGAAGTTCTCCAGCGCTCGTTTCGCCTGTTCGGGCGGATAGATCTTTCCCTGTTTGAGCCGCTCCTGGAGCTCCGGGACTGGAACGTCGACGAGCACGACGGAGTCGGCGTTGCGGACGATGCGATCGGGGACCTGCTCGCGGATGTCGATGCCAGTGGCCGAGAGGACGACGTCCTGTACGCCCTCCAGGTGCTGGACATTGACGGTCGTGACGACCGAAATGCCGGCGGCGAGAAGGGCCTCGACGTCCTGCCAGCGCTTTTCGTTTTTCGATCCCGCGGCGTTGGTGTGCGCCAGCTCGTCGACGACCAGCACGTCCGGGTGCCTGGCCAGGCAGGCCTCGAGGTCCATCTCTTCGACGACGATGCCTTTGTACTCGATGCGTTTTCGCGGGACGACCTCGAGCTCGCCGATCCGTGCCGCGGTCTCGTCGCGGCCATGGGTCTCGATGTAACCGGCAACGATGTCGATGCCCTGACGGTGCATGGCGTTGGCGTCGTCAAGCATCTTGTAGGTCTTGCCGACGCCTGCAGCCATGCCGAGGTAAACCTTCAGCTTGCCGCGCCCGCTGCTGTCGCGGGCGAGGGCCAGAAAATCTTCAGGAGAGCGGCGGCCGGAGCTCGTCGGCGGCATTACAGAGCAGTTTGTACTCGACCACGGCCGACGACCACAACCTCAAACGGGGGAGCCAGGTGAAGAATCTTCTCTGCGATCGTGCGGCCGAGGAGCCGCGGCCTGCCATTGCCGACGAAGAGCATGTCGACGCCAAACAGCGCTGCCGCGGCGATGACACACCTCGCGACGTCATTCCCCTCCAGCAGAACGGGCGAAGCATTGCGCGCAGCGATCAGCTCCAGATTGCGGCTGACGACCTCGTTGCTTTCCCCTCCGTCGACTTCGCGCAGCGATGGCGCGATCGAGATGACGTAGCAGTGTTCGCCGCGGCGCTGCGCCGCCATCGACGCCGTAGCGATGAGCGGTCCGGCTTCGGGCGATGTGATGTCGACCGCGGCCGCCACACTCATGATCGTGCCCGGCGCAGCAGGTCGCGATTGAGCAGCAGCACGTTGACGCGCGGCTCGCCGAAAATACCGAGGAAGCGGCCCTCCGTCCGGATGGTGATCATCCGCTCCACTTCGTCCACGGCGATTCCGTTTGCGCGGGCCACGCGTGGCGCCTGGGAACGCGCCCAGGCCGGCGAGATGTGCGGGTCGAGTCCCGAGCCCGACGCGGTGACCGCGTCGGCCGGAATGCCTTCCGCCGGGCGAACGTCGCGATAATCGTGAACGGCGGCGGCGACCGAATCGCTGAGCTTCTTCGAGGTCGGTCCGAGGTTCGTTCCGCCGCTCGACGTGCCGTCGTAGCCATTGTTCCCGGCCGCCGAGGGCCTCGAGTGGAAAAAACCGTCGGACGCGAACGGCTGGCCGATGAGCTCCGATCCGACGACCCTGCCGTCATGCGTGACGAGTGAGCCGTTCGCGCGGGTCGGGAAGACGAGCTGCGCGACGGCCCACACCGCGAGCGGATAAGCGCCGCACGTGATCACGAGGAGAGCCACCGTGATGCGGATCGAAATCAGAAGATGCTGTTTCATCAGTCGTTCTCCTATGCGAGATGGACCGCGTGCAGTAGCAGGTCGATCGCTTTGATACCGAGGAAGGGAACGATCACGCCGCCTAAGCCGTAGATCAGAAGGTTCCGCCGAAGGATGCGGCCGGCGCCGAGCGGACGGTACTGGACTCCGTGCAACGCAAGCGGAATCAGCGCAACGATGATCAGAGCATTGAAAATGACCGCCGAGAGAATCGCGCTCTGCGGCGTCGCCAGCCGCATGATGTTGAGCGCCTGCAGCTCGGGAAACGTGACCAGGAACAGCGCCGGAATGATCGCGAAGTACTTCGCGACGTCGTTGGCAATCGAGAACGTCGTCAGGGCGCCGCGCGTCATCAAGAGCTGCTTGCCGATCTCGACGACCTCGATGAGCTTGGTCGGATTGGAGTCGAGGTCGACCATGTTGCCGGCCTCTTTCGCCGCCTGTGTGCCGGTGTTCATGGCCATGCCGACGTCGGCCTGCGCGAGCGCCGGCGCGTCGTTGGTCCCGTCGCCGGTCATGGCCACGAGATTTCCACCGGCCTGCTCCTTCCGGATCAGTGCGAGCTTGTCTTCCGGCTTCGCCTCGGCGAGAAAGTCGTCGACGCCCGCTTCACGCGCGATGGTCGCGGCGGTCAGTGGGTTGTCGCCGGTGATCATCACGGTGCGGATGCCCATCATCCGCAGCCGGTCGAAGCGCTCCTTCATGCCGCCCTTGACGATGTCCTTGAGGTAGATCGTGCCGAGGACCCGGCCGCTCTCCGCGACGACGAGGGGCGTTGCCCCCTCAGCGGCGATGCGGGAGACATCGTTCTTGACGGGATCGGGGAGTATGCCGCCGTGGGCGCGGACGAACTCCGCCACCGCATCGGCAGCACCTTTGCGTATGGAGCGGCCGTCCTCGAAGTCGAGGCCGGACATCCGCGTCTTCGCCGTGAACGGAACGAACTTCGCCCCGAGCTCGTGCAGCTCGCGGCCGCGGATTCCGAAGCGCTCCTTCGCCAGGATCACGATGGAGCGCCCTTCCGGCGTCTCGTCGGCCAGCGACGAAAGCTGGGCGATGTCGGCCAGCGTCCCTTCATCGACGCCCGGGGCGGGGACGAACTCCGTGGCCTGCCGATTCCCCAGAGTGATCGTGCCGGTCTTGTCGAGAAGGAGCACGTTCACGTCGCCGGCCGCTTCCACCGCGCGGCCCGACATCGCGAGGATGTTGTGCTGCAGCACGCGGTCCATGCCGGCGATGCCGATGGCGGAGAGCAATGCGCCGATCGTCGTCGGAATCAGACAGACGAGCAGCGCGATGAGCACGGTCACGCTCACGTCGCTCCCGGAGTAGAGAGCGAACGGCTTCAGCGTCACGGTCGCGAGGAGAAAGACGATCGTGAGGCCGGCGAGGAGAATGTCGAGGGCGATCTCGTTGGGCGTCTTCTGCCGCTCCGCTCCTTCGACGAGCTTGATCATCCGGTCGAGGAACGTCTGGCCGGGATTCGACGTGATCTCGACGACGATGCGGTCGGACAACACCATCGTGCCGCCGGTCACCGCGGAGCGGTCGCCGCCGGCCTCGCGGATGACGGGAGCCGATTCGCCGGTGATCGCCGACTCATTGACCGACGCGATGCCTTCGATGACCGTGCCGTCGCCGGGGATGACCTCGTTCGCCTCGGCGATGACTACGTCGCCTTTGCGGAGGTCTGAAGCGTTGACCCGCTCCTCGCGGCCAAATTCGACGAGCCTGCGCGCGATCGTGTCGGTCTTCGCCTTGCGCAACGCGTCCGCCTGCGCCTTCCCGCGACCCTCCGCCACCGCCTCGGCGAAGTTCGCAAACAGGACCGTGGCCCACAGCCACACGGTGATCTGAGTCTGGAATAGATAGTTGACGCTCTTCGCCAAACCGGGGATCAACAGGATGGTGGTGAGAAACGCGCCCACCTCCACCAGGAACATCACGGGGTTCTTCATCATCAGCCGCGGGCTGAGCTTGACGAACGAGTCGCTGAGTGCGCGGCGAAGAATCGCGCGGTCGAACAGCGCCACCTTCTTGCGCGACAGCGGGTTGTGCGGCGGGAGCGGCTCCGGCGCTGCCAATGGGCGCGGCGGAACGTTTTCTGTTTCAGTCATGGATCAAAACACCTTTCCCGCGTTCATCAGGAAGTGCTCCACGTACGGCCCGAGCGATAGCGCGGGGAAGTACGTCAGAGCGCCGACGATGAGAATCACGGAGATCAGGAGAAACGTGAACAGCGCGTTGTCGACCGGAAACGTTCCGGCGGACTCGGCGATCTTTTTCTTCGCCGCCAGCGAGCCGGCGATTCCCATGATCGGAATGATCATCAGGAAGCGGCCGAAGAACATCGAGAGCCCCAGTGCGACGTTGTAGAACTTCGTGTTTGCGTTCAGTCCGGCGAAGGCGCTGCCGTTGTTTCCGGTCGCGCTGGTGAACGCATAGACCATCTCGCTCAGGCCGTGCGGGCCGGCATTGTTGAGGCTGGAGGTCCCGGTTTTTGTGATTGCTGCGACGGCTGAGCCGACCAGGATCGAGAAGGCCAGGATGAGGACAGCCAGCATCGCCAGCTTCACGTCATGAGCCTCGATCTTCTTGCCGAGATACTCCGGCGTACGGCCGACCATGAGCCCGGCGATGAAGACCGACAGCACGATGAAGAGGAACATCCCGTACAGACCAGCGCCGACGCCTCCGAAGACGATCTCGCCGAGCATGATGTTGAGGAGAGGAATCGATCCGCCGATCGGCGTGAACGAGTCGTGCATCGAGTTGACTGCGCCGCACGAGGCGTCGGTGGTGACCGCGGCAAACAGGGAGGAGTCGCCGATGCCGAAGCGGACTTCCTTTCCTGCCATGTTGCCGGCTGCTCTTTCGAC
>JADGOA010000243.1 GCA_017883215.1 Thermoanaerobaculia bacterium
GAAGGCGCAGGGTCTGTTCGTGGCCATCGGACACACGCCCAACACGCAGCCATTTGCCGGGCAGGTCGATCTCGACGAGCGCGGGTACATCATCCAGCCGCATCGCCACTCGACGGCCACGAACATCCAGGGCGTGTTCGCCTGCGGTGATGCCGTCGACCACATTTACCGGCAGGCCGTCACCGCTGCGGGAAGCGGATGCCAGGCCGCGCTCGACTGCGAGCGCTGGCTCACGCACGAGCGCATCACCGAACGATGGGGACTGCAGGCCGGAGAGGAGGAACGGGTTTGATCGCCAGCCGCTCCGCGGACACGATTCTCATTCTGGGTGGCGCCGGCATGGTCGGCGTGCAGGTGGCGCGGCAGGCGGCGCGGGAGGTGCGGCCGTCGCGCATCGTCATCGCCTCTCTGACCGAGGCGGAGGTGGCCGATGCCATCAGGAGCCTCAAAGCCGAGATCGACGACGTCGAGTTCATCGGCGCGCCGGGCAACATTTTCCTCCCGCAGTCGCTGCAGGGCGTCGACCGTTCGGAGATCCTTTCGAATCGCAAGCACTACGACGCCCTCTTCAACGAGATCTTCTCTCGTGAGGTCGACTTCAAGGAATCGGCGCTCTTCCAGCTGATCGAGCGCTACAGACCGGACGTCATCGTCGACTCGATCAACACCGCCACGGCGATCAGCTACCAGGACGAGTTCAAGATCGCCCAGAAGACCAAGTCCATCCTGGATTTCCTGGAGCAGAAGAAGGGAAGCGTCTCTCACGAAGAGCTCGAACCGCTGTTCGGGGCCGTCCGCGAGCTGATCATCTCCCAGGGCATTCCGCAGATCGCCCGGCACATCCTCTTCCTGCAGCGCGCCCTCGAGCACACCGCCGTCCGCATATACGTGAAGGTCGGGACGACCGGCACCGGCGGGATGGGCATCAACATCCCGTACACGCACAGCGAGGACAAGCCGTCGCTGCAACTTCTGGCGAAGTCGGCCATCGGATTCGCACACACCGGACTGCTGTTCCTGCTGGCTCGCACGCCGTCGGCGTCGACTGAGAAGCACGGCGCGATCATCAAGGAAGTGAAGCCGGGGGCGATGATCGGATTCCGCAGCGTGGCCCGGAAGCACATCCGCCTTCGAGGCGAGCGCAACCCGGCGTACCTCGTGAATCCGCGCGAAGAGGAAGTCGGCACCTCGCTCGAGCTCGTCGATTCGACCGAGGGCAAGTACGGGCGCTTCGAAGATCGCGACGTGCCGATCGAGATCGTCGGCGCGGACACCGGGGAGAACGGTTTCTTCTCGATCGGCGAGTTCGAGGCCATCACCTACCCGCGGCAGATGGAGTACGTCACTCCTGAGGAAGTTGCGCGCACGGTCGTTCTCGAGATCCTGGGCGCGTCGACCGGCCGCGACGTTCTCGCCGCCATCGACGGCGCGATCACCGAGCCGAGCTACCGCGCCGGCGTTCTGCGCGAATACGCGGTGCGGGAGATGCACCGCTTCGAGGCCGATCTCCAGGACGAGGTCCTCCCCTCGATCGCCATCGGCCATCTCGGACCTCCGAAGCTCTCGAAGCTTCTGGCCGAGGCGTACCTGATCCTCAACGCCGCAGGGACGGACGAGATCAGCGCGATCCGGAAGATGGAACCGCCAGAGATGCAGCGGCGCGTGGAGGCGTATGTCGCCGCGAACCCGCGGATCGTCAGCCAGATCACGACCATCGGCATTCCCATTCTGCGCGAGCGCAACGGGAAGATCGTTTTGACGCGCGGGCCGAAGATCAGCATCCCCCCCGCCGGGCCGAATGCCACGAGCGTACCGATCGATCGCGGCGCGGTCGAAAAGTACGCGCTCAACGGATGGGTCGACCTCCGCGTGTCGAACTTCGAACGGTGGCATCAGCGGCTGCACGCCATCACCTCCCCCGACCTCCGCAAGGAAGGATCCGCCGCCTTCGAGGTCTCCACGTATCCGTCGCAGCGCTTCGTGCCGGGAGACATCGTCGGCTGGCTGCTGACCAACGAGGCCGATGAGCAGGGGATGGTCGGGCGGCGGTTGTACTAACAGAACGCAAACGCCGCCCGAGGGCGGCGCTGGACGAGGGGTCTGCGGGATGCGTGCTAGAACGCGTTGAGAATGTACTCGAGCGGGTTGACGGGGTTGTTGTTGAGGCGAACCTCGTAATGAAGGTGCGGTCCGGTCGAGCGGCCGGTCGTGCCGACGTAGCCGATGACGTCGCCACGCTTCACGTGCGCGCCCGGCTTCACTGCGAAGCTGGAGAGATGGCCGTAGCGCGTCGAGTAGCCGCTGAACGGATGCATCAGGTAGATGACATTGCCGTAGCCGTTCGCCCACTCCGCCTTGATGACAATGCCATCGGCCGGGGCATGGACCGGTTGGCCGACGGCCGAGGAGATGTCGACGGCGTTGTGAGTGCCAGGCTCGCCGGTGAACGGATCGGACCGGCCGCCGAAGCCATCCGTGAGAATGCCGTGGACTGGAGCGATCGACGGGGTGGACGAGAAGAGCTGATTCTGCGCTTCGAACTTCTTCTCGAGCAGCGAGAGCTCGCCCTGAAGCCGGTGCGAGCGGTAGGTCATCTTGTCGACGTCGTCGCGGTAGGGGCGGTAGGGGCTGACCTGGAGCTCGTCGCTCTGCCGCAGGCCGCCCACGCCGCCCTGGCTGGTTTCGTCCTGGTTGGCGATGCCGGCGATGATGGCCAGCTTCTTGGTGCGGAGCTCGACCGTCTGGAGCTGGTTGCGGAGGGATTCGACGGACTTGCTGAACTGTTCGTTGGCCGACTGCAGCTGGTGGTTCTCGTCGCGGAGCTTGCTGAGCTCGTGGGTCTGTGAGAGGGAGGTGAAGTACTGGACCGAGAAGAAGGTCGAGAGGCAGAGAGACGAGGTCAGGACCGACACCAGGGAAAAGAGCAGGCGGTGCGATACCTTCAACTTCCGGAATTTGGCCCGCGCGTGCGGGACAAAGATGATCGTTGAGTAACGCTTGTCCATTCTTGCTCCAGTTCACCTAAACGTGGGGTGACGGCCCGTTGTGAGGGCGTATTCTTATGAATCGAGCGGGGTGAGTCAACCCAAAACAGGGCCGAAAAGCGCACAATTTTGTAAGGTGTGCAGAATGGTGCAAGTGCTCACAAGAAAAGGACTTCCGGGGCAGAATTATGATGTAATAGCATATTACCTCCGTCAATACGCCGCTCTGCGGTCACGACTCACAATAACTTTATTCGACCCCAGCGTATGCTCACGGCTGTCAGTGTCCTGGATCACCAAGTTGAAGTAGACTCCCCGGACTCAAATCACCTCGTTTTTTTCTCCGCAGCTTCTCGGAATTCATCGGAGCCCCCAATGCGCGCTGGTTGGAATGAGTACTTCATGGGCATCGCCCATCAGGCGGCCACCCGCTCGACCTGCCCCCGCAAACACGTCGGAGCCGTCATCGTGCGCGACCGAACGGTCCTCTCGACCGGCTACAACGGCTCGCTCCGCGGCATGCCTCACTGCGAAGACGACGGCTGCCTGATGGAAGAGGGCCACTGCGTCCAGACCGTCCACGCCGAGGCAAACGCCATCCTCCAGGCGGCCAAGAATGGGGTGTCCGTCGATGGCGGCGAGCTCTACACAACCGCCTCCCCCTGCTGGAACTGCTTCAAGCTGATCGCGAACGCCGGCATCCGTCGGATCTACTACGGCGAGTTCTACCGCGACGAGCGATCCCGGCAGGTTGCCGCGCGGATCGGAATCGATCTCGTCGACCTCGGCATGCCCGCTCCCGGGACCGCGTAATCGGATCCACCATGCTGACTCTGGCCATCGACACCTCCCTGCCGATCCTTTCAGTGGCTCTTCTCTCCGATCGGCTGCTGATCGGTTCGATCGCCATGGAGGGGAAGGGCTCACGGAACGAGAAGCTCCTCCCGGCAGTGGACTGGCTATTGAGCGAGAGCGGCACTGACCGGCATGCCATCGGCCTCTTCGCCGTCACGCGCGGCCCCGGCTCATTCACCGGCGTCCGGATCGGCCTGGCGACGATCCAGGGGCTGGCGCTCGCTCTCGGCCGTCCGGTCTGCGCGATGTCGACGCACGAGGCGATCGCGCTCGGCGAGGGAGGGTCGCACGACGGCGCCATCCCGGCGCTGGAGAGGACGCTGGTGTGGGACGACGCAGGGCGCGGCGAGGTCTATGTCTCCCTCTTCGAAGGGCACCACGAGGTGATCGAACCGCGTCTGGCGAGCGAGGAAGAGCGGGATGCGCTCGCGTCGACCGCCGCTCTCGTCATTCCGGTCGCCGACTTCGCGCAGCACGCGAATGTAGCCGTTGCCTGCGCGCGCCGCGCATTCGAGCTGCTGTCCTCGAAGGATCTGGAGCGATACGCTGACGCCACGCCGATCTACGTCCGGTTAGCCGAGGCGGAGGTCAAGCTGCAGCAGAAGCAGAATGGGTGAGCTCGAGATCGCGATCGTAAGGCAGGGTGACATCGACGGCGTTCATCGCCTGGAGGTGAGCGCGTTCCCCTCGCCGTGGCGCCGGGAGTTTTTCGAGAGCGAGCTGCACGCCGACGGCCGCTTCAATCTCGTCGTGCGGCGCGGCGAGGAGGTCGTCGGCTATGTTTTCGCGATGTGGTTCTTCGACGAGATGCACGTGAACAAGATCGCCGTCGCGGAAAGCGAGCGCCGCCGCGGGATCGCCGCAGAGTTGATGGCACGGTGTCTGGAGTTCGCGCGAGCCAACCGCATCAAGACCATCACGCTGGAGGTGCGGAAGTCGAACACCGGCGCGCAGGAGTTTTATCGCCGGCTCGATTTCGAGGCCTCGTACGTGAGGCCGCGGTACTACCCCGACGGCGAAGCGGCCGTGGTCATGACGAAGGACGTCGCGGAGCAGCCTTGACGATCCAGCGGACGCGGTAGCGATCGGCCGGCTTCATCGTGCTGATCAGGGCCTGACGGACCTCGTCGCTGCGGACCACGCCGGCTGCGTGACGCGGCTGCCTGGCCATCGCGGCGGCGAAGTCGCTGCTTCGTGTTGCCGACTCTTCGGAGGCGAGCAGACGCGCCAGAGGATCTGGCGAGAGCCACTTTCCCTCCAGCATCGCCACCGCATCGAGAACGCCGGTCGCCTTGATGTTCAGCACTCCCGTCTCCTTGGTGCGATCGAACCCTTCCACCTCGAGCGGCTCTCCTGGAACGACGACGCGCAGCTCGCCGGGAAATGGATTGAACGTGGCTTCGAACTCACGATCGACGTTGCTCGAACCGCCTTTGTCGTCATCGAACATCGCCACGATCGCCTCGCCGACGGCGCTCACCAGCTTCTCCTCCGTGTCGCTGAGCACAGGCATCGCCTCTTCGCTCCTCTTCTCCTTTTCCTTCTCCTTCGGTTCGAGAGCCCTGGCGAGTACGTAGAACATGGTCTCGGCGCGGCTGTCGTTGCTTTCGAGATAGTCGTACATCGCGCGGGTGGCCTCGAAATAGTGGACCGCATGCCCCGAGAAATTGGAGAGCAGTTCGTTGACGTGGTCCTTCTGCTGGCGCGTGGCGCGGTTGCTGGTTCCGGCGAGAATCGTCAGCTCATTCCATCCTTCACCGCGGATGACGCTGACGGTCAGCGGCGTATCGAAGAAGAACCTCTGCAGATTC
>JADGOA010000244.1 GCA_017883215.1 Thermoanaerobaculia bacterium
AGTCGTGCGGACGTTGCCGTACCGCTCGTTCACGCGATTGAAAGAACGGAGGAGCGTGGTTTTTCCGCATCCGCTCGGTCCGATGACGGACGTGATCAGGCCGTGTTGAATATTGACCGACACGTCGATGAGGGCGCGGAAGGAGCCGTACCAGAGATTCAGCGCCCGGGTGACGATTGCGAACTCGACCGGCTGCGTCATCCGAAGGTCCCCTGGACGTATCCGTACGTACGGCGGTCGCCCGGAGTGTCCGAGAACACCACCTCCGAGCGATCGATCTCCACGATCTCGCCTCTCCAGAGAAACATCGTCCGGTCAGCGAGCCGGCGTGCCTGCTGCACGAGATTCGTCACGAGGATGATCGTGATCTGCGATCGAAGCTCCTTCAGCACGTCTTCGATTCGCATCGTGGTGACGGGGTCGATGGCGATGGAGAACTCGTCGAGGCAGAGAACTTCCGGCTCGTGCGAGAGCGCCCGGGCGATGGTCAGCCTCTGCTGCTGTCCGCCGGAGAGAGCTGTTCCGAGGCTCGACAGCCGGTCCTTCACCTCATCCCACAGGGCGGCCTGGCACAGGCAGCGCTCCACGATTGCGTCGAGATCGCTCTTCTGCCGAAGGCCCACACAGCGCGGCGCAAAGGCGACGTTGTCGTAGATCGACAGTGGCAGTCCGACAGGAAGCGGCGCCACCATGCCCACGCGCCGCCGCAGGCCGTAAACGTCTCTGATCTTGCGGACATCCTCTCCCTCGAGAAGGAGACTCCCGGACACCGTGGCCTCGGGCACGAAGTCGATCGTCCGGTTCAGACATCGCAGGAGCGAGGTCTTCCCCGATTGCGCGGGGCCGATGATGGCGAAGATCTCGTTCCTCTCGACCTCGAACGAGATCCCGTGGATCACCTCACGCGTTCCGTAGGCAAGCCGCAGGTCGGTGGCGACGATCGTCTTCACGGCGTCACCACTTCTTCCGGTTCCGCAGCCAGACGCGAAAAGCGATGGCCGTCACGTTGACGAGCAGGACGGTGGCCAGAAGAACCACCGCGGTCGCGTAAAGAACCGACGGCTCGACGTTCGGCACCTGCGTCGACAACGTGTAGAGGTGCATCGACAACGCCATGCACTGGTCGTTGAGGTGATACGGGAAGAGGTTTCCGCGCTCGACGGCCTTGAAGAAAACCGCGCCGGTAAACATGATCGGCGCGGTCTCGCCGGCGGCTCTGCTCACCTGCAGGATGATCCCGGTGAGAATCCCGCTGATCGAGTTCGGCAGCACGACGGCGCGAATCGTCTGCAGACGCGTGGCGCCGACGTTCCAGCAGGCTTCGCGGAAGGCCATGGGAACTGACGCCAGGGCTTCGCGCGTGCTGGCGATGATCACCGGCAGGGTCATGATGGCGAGGGTGAGCGACGCCGACAGAACCGAGTAGCCGAATCGCGCCGCGTAGACGAACGCGCCCAGTCCGAAGAGGGCGTGCACGATGCTGGGCACCCCCGCGAGGTTGATGACCGCCAGGCTGATGAGACGGTTCAACCAGGTATCGCGGGCGTACTCGTTGAGGTAGATCGCCGCCAGAACGCCGATCGGGGCCGCGACGGCGAGCGAGATCCCCACCAGATATAGGGTCCCGATGAAGGCCGGCCAGATCCCTCCCTCGCGCATTCCGCGGCGCGGAACGTCGAGCAGAAAGTCCACACTCAGCGACGGGAGGGCGCGGTAGACGAGATAGCCGACGATCGCGATTAGCGGCAGGATCATGGCAATAGCCATGACGAAGAACGTGGCCTTGGCCAGAGACTGAGCTCGTTCTCTCCGCCTGACGGAGTCGGTCCGCGCGAATCGGGCGGCTGGAAGGAGTGGCTCCACGCTCATCCGCTATCTCCGACGAACCCCGCGGATGGCCAGGTCGGCCGTCAGGTTCACGGCAAACGTGATGAGAAACAGGAGCACTCCAGTCATGAAAAGCACGCGATAGTGATCCGAGCCTGCCGCCGCCTCTCCCAGCTCCGCCGCGATGTTCGCGGTCAGCGTGCGAACGGAATCGAGCACCGAGTGCGGCACCTTGACCGCGTGGCCGGTTGCCATCAGAACCGCCATCGTCTCGCCGACCGCGCGGCCGACGCCGAGCAGCACCGCGGCGAGCAGACCGTTTTTCCCGGCAGGCAGAAGAACGCGGTACACGATCTGCCAGCGCGTCGCCCCCAGCGCTTCTGCAGCCTCGCGATACGAATCCGGAACTGCTTTCAAGGCATCCTCGCCGATCGAGACGATGATGGGGATGCTCATCAGCGCGAGAATGATTCCGCCGTTCAAAAGGTTCACGCCGACCGGAGCGCCGGTCAGGCTGACGATGATCCGGCTCATCACGGTCAGCCCGATGAAACCCCAGACCACCGATGGGATCGCGGCAAGCAGCTCGATGACGATCTTGAGAATCTCTTTCTCCCGCGGACCCGAGAATTCCGAAATGTAGATCGCCGCCCCCAATCCGAAGGGAACGGCGATGACCATTGCCAGGGCCGTCACGCTGATCGATCCGATCGTCAGCGCCAGCGTTCCGTAGCGAACGTTCACGTCCGAAGTCGGGTACCACTGCGTGCTGAAGAGGAACTCCATCGGCTTGAAACTCTCCTTCAGCAGGACGGGCGCCGCCTCGCGGAAGACGAAAAAGAAAATCGCAAGGACGAAGAAAATCGCACTGAAACCGCTTGCGCGGATGATCGCCTCGGCCAGGCGTTCGAGCGCGATGGCCGCGGCAGAACGCCGTCGCCGCGTGACCGCAGCAACGCCGTTGCTGTTTTTCGGTGCGGTTCCCCGCGGGTCGATTGCGAGCACCGTCACTTCCGCTCCGCCGCGGTGAGCGGGACGTAGCCGCTGTCCTGCAGGATCTTTTGACCTGCAGGCGAGAGGATCCAATCGATGAACTTCTTCACCGCACCCTGCGGCTCGCCCAGCGTGTAGAGCTGTAGCGAACGAGCGAGCGGGTACGTCTTGTTGATGGTGTTCTCGACGGTCGGAGCGAAGGACGGTGCCCCCGCCTTTGGTGCGACCTTCATCATCTTCACGACTGGCGAGGCGTATCCCATGCCGCTGTATCCGATCGCCGTCTTCGTCGACCCGATCAGCTCGACGACCTCCTTGGATCCGTTCATGTCGCGCGACCCGAGCTTGAAGTCCTTCTTGTTGAGCACGTGCTCGCGAAAGAACTCGTACGTCCCCGAGCTCGACTGGCGGCTGACGCGGACGATCGTGTCGTCGGTGACCCCGGGAATCGTGATGCCGAGCTGCGACCAGCGGGTCACCGTGCCGCCTTCTTCGAAGATCTGCGCGAGCTGATCGATCGTAACTTCGTTCAGAGGGTTGTCCTTGTTGACGTAGACCGCGAGCGCGTCGTGGCCGACAATGAACTCTCTCGGATCCTTTCCGGTGTTCCGCTTCGCCTGCGCGATCTCTTCCGGCTTCATTGTGCGGCTGGCGTCGGCAATGTCGATCGCTCCCTTTTCCAGCGCCGCGATGCCCACTCCCGAACCACCACCCGAGACTTCCACGTCGATGGTGGGCTCAACCTTCCGGTACTCCTCCGCCCAGGCCTGAGCCACGTTGACCATCGTGTCCGAGCCTTTGACCTGAATGGACGTCGTCGATTGCGTTCCCGCCGGGCGCTTCTCCTGGCTGCAGGCGGAGGTGACTGCGATCGTCACTGCGAGAAGAACTGAGGCGATGCGGTGCTGTCGTTTCATGATGTACCTCTCGGTTGTCTGAGATTTTGGCTGGTGGATTTCGACCTGAAACCGGGGAACTGCACGGCTGCGGTGGGCTGCGGCATTGCGTCAGCAGTCACCGCCGAATTCGTCACGCGGATGTTGCAACGGGCGGCGGCTGATCGTGATTGCTGACACGGATGGCGCTGACCAGATCGCGGATCTGACCCTCCAGGAAACTATAGGCGGCCTGGTAAGCGGCGGAGTCATTGGCGCCGGCCGAAGCGGCGTCGAACGCCCAGTCGAGCAGGACGGCCTTTCGCGGCCGTCGCGGAAACATCTTTCGCGCCTCGGGTGCAAGCAGGACGATGACGTCCTGAAAATCGAGATTCGGCACCTGAGTGACCGTTTTGGGGACCGCGCGCGAGACGTCGAGTCCTTTCGACGCCATGAAATCGATCGTGAGCTGGTCGACCGGCGTCGGGTCGAGCCCCGCGCTCGAGAATACGAAACCAGGCTCGCCGAGGGCCGTGCCAATGGTCTCCGCGATGAGGCTGCGGGTGTTGTGTTCGTCGACGAAGAGCACCCGAAGGACATCGGAGTCCTTGTGCTTCGCGTATTCGCCCGTGCACAGGTAGAGCGTTTCCATGCTGATGTTGCGGGCCTGATCGGAGACCCGCTCGAAGCGACGGATGATGCTGATGAGAGGAATCAGTGCCTCGAACGGAAGCTCTCCGCGTCGAAACGCCTGGGTCAGATCTCCGCTCAACTTGTTCCGGAGCAGGTCGACCGCTTCGTCGGTCTCGACGGTTCGCCGCGCGAGATCGGCGTCCTGTGCGATGAATGCGCGGATGGAGTCGCGAAGCATCTGCACAGCCAGGCCCGTGATCTGCCGCAGCGGCTCGAGAGGGAGCTGCGCATCGATCTTCGTCAGCCGCACGGCTTCACGGGCGACCGATTCCGCGTAGTCCCCAACCCGTTCGAGCTCGAGGTTGATCTTGATCGTCGCGTACGCGAAGCGGAGGAGAGTCGCGGCCGGTTGGTGGCGCACCAGAAACTCGAGGCAGAGTCGGTCGAGCTGCTTTTCGAGCGAGTCGATGTACTGGTCGCGAAGGATGACCGCGAACGCCAGCTGCCGATTGCGATCGAGGACGGCGCGGACCGCCCCTTCCACCGCCTCGACGGCGAGGTTTCCCATCTCCGTGACCTTCGTCCGGATCTGTTCGAGGTCCCGCTGCAGCGCCGCATCGAGATGTGATGTCATCGGTAACCGCTTTCTTTCCCGCGCTCCGTTGCGCACGGGTCGGTCGCAGGAAGCCGGCAGTGATCCGGCAGGACAGTCGCGCCGCGACCCGTGGCCGAGCATAGGTCCGCGCTGCCCCCGCGCGCAATAGAGATGAGTACGCCTTGGCAACCTGAGAACCGACCTGACCGGACTGGATTGCGTCACCACTTTCTGCAGTGATCTAGGATCGACCCTCCGCGCGATGGGCCTGAGCCGTGGGTTCGATTCACTGAGCACTCCGTTGATGGCGTAACCGGTCGTGCTCAGCTGGATCCGCTGTGTGCTTCGCCCGGCGGTTGTCAGCGCTGGGGGTATCCGTTGACGCCGAGGCCGGCTCACGGGGCCAGGCGAGCCATGTTCGCGATTCGCGAATTCAGATCGGCCGCCCCCACCGGTGAGACATTCCAGCGGTTCCGCTTGCCGAGTTCTGTCAAAACCACGGCCGAGAACAACAAAGGCCGCCTGAAGGCGGCCGCGTTCTCTATTTCCGCTGATTTCCAAAATGTGGCGCGTGCAGTTTTGCGCGCTCTACAAATGGTGGAGCGGCGAAGCTACTCCGACGCGACCCGTGCGGCGAGTGAATTGTCCGTACGTTTCCGTCCAAGCGCAGGAAGCAGATTCAAGCCCCGTCGAAGA
>JADGOA010000245.1 GCA_017883215.1 Thermoanaerobaculia bacterium
GGCGACCTGCAGGCCGCATGGAGCGCCGCCGAGGCCGGATGGGTCCGCGCGGGGCTCGCGAGCGACCGCGGCACGGCGCTTCGCGCCGATCTCGATCGGCTGGTGCTGCAACTGCTCGTGCCCGAGCGTGCCAAAGTGCTCGCCGAGCCGCCCGAGACGCTGCGTCAGGAGTGGGAGCGGTTCAAAGGAAAGTGGACGCGGTAGTTGGTGCGCAGAAATGGTCTGATTTCGATTGTTGCTTCTCTTCCTCTGGAGGCTCTCATGCCGCAGTATCTGATTGAGCGTAACATCCCCGGCGCAGGCAAGCTTACGTCCGCCGAGCTGAAGGCCATCTCCCAGAAGTCATGCAGTGTGCTGAATCAACTCGGTCCACAAATCCAGTGGGTACACAGCTACGTTACCGGAGATCAAATCTACTGTGTCTACCGCGCGCCGAACGAAGAGATGGTGCGGGAGCACGCCCGCCAAGGCGGGTTCCCCGCAAACCGGGTGTCAGAGATCAAGACCACGATCGACCCGACAACGGCAGAGTAGCACCAGCCGCGCCGCCTCGCGACCGGCCACGATCGGGTGTATAAGAATCTTCGACGTGCCACGTTGCCTGTTCGTCGCCGATCTGCACGGCCGCACCGACCGGTATGTGAAGCTGTTCCAGGAGATTGCGACCTCCCGCCCGGCCGCCGTGTTCCTCGGAGGCGATCTCCTGCCGGCTGCCTTTGGCCCTCACGAGCAGGACGCCTTCATCGCGGATACCCTGGTCCCAGGATTCTCGGCGCTTCGCCTGCAGTTGGATCGGGCGTATCCCCACGTGTTCATCATTCTCGGCAACGACGATCTCCGCCTCCACGAGGGCGCCATCATTGAGGCCGAGGGCTTGGGGATCTGGGTCTACGCGCACCAGCGGCGAGTCGCCTGGAGCGGGTACTCCGTGTATGGCTACGCGTGCGTGCCTCCGACACCGTTCCAGCTGAAGGACTGGGAGCGATACGATGTCTCGCGGTACGTCGACCCGAGCTGTCTTTCGCCCGAAGAGGGCTGGCGCAGTGTGCCAGTCCCGCCACACGAGCTGAAGTACCGCACGATCGCCGACGACCTCCGGATGCTGGCCCTCGAGGACGCGCACGACGAAGCGATCGTCCTGTTCCACACGCCGCCGTACGACACGAAGCTCGACCGAGCCGCGCTGGACGGCAAGGCCATCGATCACGCGCCGCTCGATGTTCATGTCGGCAGCATCGCCGTCAGGCACTTCATCGAAGCCCATCAACCTCTGCTGACCTTGCACGGACACATCCACGAGTCCGCTCGTATCACAGGCTCGTGGCACGATCGGCTGGGCCGGACGCGGATGTTGTCGGCGGCGCACGACGGCGACGAACTCGCCCTGGTCCGCTTCGATCCGAAACGACCAGACGAAGCCGTCCGCGATCTTCTGTGACAGCGTTCTACTGATACCGAGCCAGCAGGCGCGCCGGGTCCGTCACGGCGCCGACCTTGACGGCATAGCTCGATCGACCGGCGATATCTTCGTCGGTGATGATGTGCACGTCGAGCAGCCCATCCGTGCGAGCGCCGGTCCGCAGGTAGTTCATCTCGCTCAAGCATCGACTCCAGCCATCGAGCCACGTTTCCATGGCGGCGCGCTGGTCCGGGGTGCCGCGGAGGTGCACGATGAGATCGATATCGCTCGCCGGGCCGGCCGTCGCGTTCTTGGTGCTGCCGAACACATACATCGCGAGGACACCGAACCGCGGCGCGTCGATCTCGGCTGCGATCCGCTCGGCCATTCTCAGGCGCCAGCGCCAGTGCTCATCGACCGCCTGACTGAGCTCGCGCCGGGGCTCCGACGCCGCACCCACCACAGGCCCCGCCGGTGCGGCGAGCATGCCGATCGCCTCGTCCAGATCGGCGTTCAACAGGATTCTCAACACGTGACCGTCAGCGGTTCGGGGAACGTCGATGACGCGCACGGTATCGGAGAGCCAGGCGTATTCCGGCAGCAGGTCGCCCAGGATACTGGGTGACTCGCGCAAGAAGTGTTCGTTGAATACGACGTGCGGATCGCCAGGAAACAACGGCAGATACCGAATGGACGACTCCACCAGGTCCTGAAAGAAGTGGGTGCCGAACGACAGTTCCGGCACGTAACTCCCGTGGCGCGCAGCCATCTCGATCAGCATGGCTGTGTTGTTGACGTCCGAGTAGGTGACGTTCACGCCCAGCGTGATGTCGCCGCGACTGCCCCAGCGACCCGGCCCCATGAGAACGAACTGCCGCTTCGGCAGCAGGCTGTTCAACCGCCCAATGACTCTCCCCACCTCACGCAAGCTCGACACGTCGGGGAGTTGTCGGTAGCTCTCGGGATCCACGTAGACGATATGCGTGATGTCGCGTACGCTCCCGTTGGAGACGTAGCGGTTCGCGGAGAAGATGACCCGCTCGTCCGGCACATCCCGCGGAATCGGCGTCGGCGCGGCCACGTCCCCGGAGCTCTGCGACCGACACTGGAGGAGGTAGAAGTCTTTTCCGTCGGACGCAAATTCGAGGTCGACAGGCGTCCCCAGCCGCTCCTCGAGCAGGCGAAGCAGCGCGCGCATTTGCGAAATGAACGGGGTCCGCTCAATCAGCCCCTCGAAGGTGACGACACCGTGCTCGTGCGCGGGGTCCCAGCCGAACCCCACCGGACCGCGCACGCCGTCCTCATCGAGCTTGGAAACGATGAGCTCAATGGCGGGAAACTCCCAGCCGACCTCGCGCAGCAGCGCGTCGAGCTCGACTGTTTCAAACCGCCGCGTGTCAAGGTCGATGAGATCGACCTTGCTCGGCGAGTACCGAATGATCTCGTCCGTCGTGACATTGACCCGAAGACCCGGCTGACCCGGCGCGATCAGGATCGGGTAGTCGTCGCTGACGCGATCGACCGCACGGGTGCCAAGTCCGGGCACGAGCCGAAGCAGCCCGTCGCGGCGCGTGATGCGCGCCGACCATCGAAATTCGTTGGTGCTGAAGGCGACACCGGCAAATGCCGGCAGATAGTAGTGGCCGACATGCGTGCCGACGACTTCCTGGATCATCACGCCCATTTCCTCGTGCAGGTCGAGGAGCCCACGCTCGGCGCGATACTCGATGGGGTCCGGGCCGAAGAGTGAGGCGTAGACTTCGGCAATCGCGTCCGTGAGCGCGGCCAGACGCTCGCCCTTGGTTCCGCGGTTCGCCAGGAAGAGACTCTTGTACTTTCCCGAAAATGCCGCGCCCGGCCGGTCCTCGAGCAGACTCGAGCTACGGACGATGAGCGGCCGCTCATCGAACTCATCGAGAGCGGCCGCGAGCCCCCTGGCGATCTCCGCGGAAAAGGTCGAGTTCTTGAAGATGTGGACGATGTGCGGGTACTCGCGCCGGATCTGGTCGATCTCCAGGTACTTGCGGTTGTAGAGATCCTCGAGGTGATTGTGCTCGACGAAGTCGAGCAGCGCATCGGAGGTGAGATACCACGTCCTGGGTATCTTCAGCCCGCTCAACGCATCAGCGTACTCGGTCGACTTCCGGACGATCTGGGCGGCGAGAAAGAGACCGGCGGCCTTGCCTCCCAGTTTCCCGCGGCTCGACGGCGGCGCAATCACACGGCCGGAGAGTTCGTGGAAATCACGGACATCGAGATACTGCTTGGCCGCATTGACGAAATCGAGATCGTCGGCGAAAAACCGGCGCGCCAGAGACACGCGCAGGCCGATCTGCACGGCGCGTGACAGATCGTGGTCGGTGATGGTGGTCTGCTCGTAGCGGGCGAGCGCGTCGGTGATCTCGGTGAGCGAAGTACCCGGATTCTCGACGGCCTTGATGAGGAAGCCGGACTTGTCGTCCTTGATCCATTTCTCGATACACGTGACGATCTCGGGCTCGCTCAGATTCTCCGCCGCAATCCGAAACGCGTCGTCGGTCAGCGCGAGCAGGTATTCCAGGCTCTTTCGTTCGAGCGGTCGGTTCTCGTCCAAGGAGTCCTCGCGCACGTTGCTCGCGAACCGCTCGAGCAGTGCCATGGCATCGGGGATCCCATTCCAACACAGATAGTTGATCATCCGCCGCGAGATGCGTGACAGCAGCTGGTGGTCGGTCTTGCGAAGAAACTCGATGATGACCCACCAGCCGGCCCGCTCCGCGGTCGGAAGGCCCTCGTTGGCGGCCTGCCAACTCGACGCGGCGCTCTGCAGCCGACGGTGCATCACGTAGTGGCCCAGGCTCTCGGCGATCGTGTTGACGAGTCGGCGCTCCTCTTTGAGGAACGGCCCCTCGTCGGCCTTGGGCATCTGTCGCGTGTAGAAGACTTCGACGGCGCCCACCGCCTCCGCGGCGGCGACGATTTCGGCGCGCAGAACCCATGGGGTCGGCACGGCCCGGGGCGGCTCGTAGATCGCGTGCTCGAGCGTGATGCGCGCCCAGCAGACGGTCGGATACTGCCAGCCCGGCGGAATCGCTTCGACGAGCGCCCGACACACCTCGTCCTGCGATGCTCCGGGTCGATTGACCGCCTCGTGCACGTTGTAGAGGCAGTGCAGTTCCTTCGCGCGCTCGCGGAGAGTCTCGACGATCTGGTCGACCGGTCCCTTCGTCATGCGGGCTTCAGAATGACACCGCGCCCGCTTCGACCGTCCACCTTGACGGTGAGCGGCGCCGCCAGCCGGACATGGCGAACAAACGCGGCGTCCCGAACGATCGACTGGCCGCTCAGCCACGCCCAGTCGACGTCGTACCCGATGTGCGGACGTGTGGAGAAATAGCTGACGCGAAAACTGGAGATGTTGTGGAAGAAATGGGAGCCCTGGCTCAACTCCACCGTAATCCCTGGCCGGGTGGCCTCGACGATGGCGCGTGCGCCACAGATGTGCCCCCAGTCGGTAGGGATCCCCAAGGACGGATCCGAGCTGCCCCAGCGACCGAAGCCAATCAACAGATACGGCCGACCCTCGTCGAGGAGCGCCCGGTTCATGGCGGCAATCTCGCTCGCCATCTCGCGGGTGTGGCGTGTCTCGAACGTCTCGGGCTTCACGAAAACGATGTCGCACATAGTCTCGACGACGCCGTTGCCCAGCACCTCGTCCGATGCGAGCAAGACACGCGGCCCCGTCATCTCCTCTGGCTCAATCACGACCACCTGGTCGGACACGACCATCGGACGGACCTGCAGAAACCCGATTCGAGGCGGCTCCGCTGCACCGCGCGAGGCGGGAAGCGTGACCGCGAACTCGATTTCGACGGGCGCCTGAAGCGCGTCCTCGCACACAGCGAGCAGAGAGCGAATCACCCTATTGAGCGGCAGTTCCTCGAGCACGAGCAGGGGCGCAAAGGTCACCACGCGGGGACCGTCCCGGCCGGTTCCCGACACAAGTCGGTCGGCACGAGCGTCGTAGGTCGAGGCCACGAGCGTCAACGCTCCGTCGAAATCGGCGTCGGCCACATTCGCCTTCACGAGGTACTCCGTCTCGGCCGTTGGGTCGTAGGCGGGTGGACGTCCCATGTTCACGGCCCAGAATTCAGTCTGCGTCCGCTTCAGCTGATCGGCGGCCGACGCGAACGGCGGCGTCTGCCGCGGATCAGCGGGCGCGCGCGGGAACATGGCGTCGT
>JADGOA010000246.1 GCA_017883215.1 Thermoanaerobaculia bacterium
TGAGAATCGGGATGGTGGCGCGGCTCTCGACCGTCGCCGGTGCACTCGTTTTGGTCATAGGGCCGGCAATTCTAGTGGGCTGCAACATTGAAATCGAAACTAGAACCGCGCAATCTCCTGCACGATGGCATCGATCACCCGCGTGGCATCCGACGAGTCCGCTATGTGGTGATTGAGGAGAATGGAGAAATAGCGATAGCCGCCCTTCTCCCCTGCCACAATCCCGCTGAGCGCGTTCACGCCATTGATCGTCCCGGTCTTGCCGCGCATCCGTTGAGCGAGATTCGTCAGGCGGCGCCGCAGCGTCCCCTCTCCGGCTGGCTCCGCCAAAGTCATCCACCAGATGCCCCGGCGCTCCGGGGAGTTCATCCATCGAAGGATCTTCACGAGCGCGGCCGGTGTGACGAGATCGTCCGGCGAGAGGCCGCAGCCGTCGAGAAGGCGGAACTCGTCTGCGGCGACGTGGGCCTCGTCGATGGCGAACCGGCGCTCCAGGTTCTGCGACTCGTCGTAGGAGCCGGAGGGCGATGAACGCTTGAACAGCATCTCCGCATAGAGGTTCTGACTGTTCTTGAGGACCGAGGCGAGCAGCTGCGCCACCATCGGCGACTGCACGGTCGCTATCCTTTCGCCGCGCGGCCGCGCTGTTGCCTGCGCGTCGGCTCTCGTGAGCACGCGAACGCGGCCCGTCACCGCGATTCCGCAGTCAACCAGAGCTTCGCGAAATTGCGTCGCCGCCCAGATCGCCGCGTCGGGGACCGACTCCTCGCCGATGGCGTTCTCGTCGAACGCGAGCGCATCGACCGGCGCGGAGTAGTTGCTCGGAAGGTTCTGCACTTTCCAGCTGCCGGGAATCGTGACGCGGTCGAAGCGGGAGACATCCGCCACGACGTCGTGCACCGACGTCACGCCGCGCCGCTGCAGCTCAGCGATGAAGGGCTGGAATCCCTGTGAAGCGTGCCGGTCGGAGCCGAACGACGGATCGCCGTCACCGCGGATGACGACGTCGCTGCCGTCGAGCCAGAGCTCGGTCGCCAGCTGCGAGTCGAGGCCGATGCAGTTCGCGTCCGTCGCTGCCGAGAACAGTTTCCGGTTCGAGGCCGGCATGAGCAGCGTGTGGGCGTTGTGCGCGTAGACGACTTCACCGGCGTCGTTCTCAACCTCGATCCCCCAGATGGCGTTGGCGAACGGAGGAGCGGCGATCAGATGATCGATCGTCGCCGCCAGCGGCGCCGGTTTCTGCGGCCGAGGCGCGGTGGCACATGCTGAGAGGATCGAAGCGGAGAGAGCGATTCCGAGAATCCGATTCATCGCGGGCATTCTCTACCGCACGCGGCAAAGCAGGAAGCAGAACCAGAAACAGGAAAACAGAGAGAAGGGACTTGCTGCCGCTCTGCTTCGCCTCTCCGCTACTCGTCTATTTGTGCTTCTTCGCCGTGTGCGCCCTGGCCGCAGGCGCTTTCGCCGCCGTGGTGGTGCGGCTCGTGTTGGATCCGCCGGCGGCTCCTTCCTCTTCCGAGCGGCCGCTGTCGACGTTGACCGTCTCGGTCATCGCATCTGTTCCGGTCGGCGCCGGCTGCGCTGCTGCCGGAGCGACGGTCTGCGTCGTTACGACGGGAACACCCTTGTCACTTTGCCGCCTGCACGCTGCGGCAGCGAGCAGAACGGAGACGACAATCACCACCCAACGCAAAGCTAATTTATCCACATCAACCTCTTTCGAAACTGGCGATCAAGCGCGACGGCACGTATGCAAGTTTCCTGACAGGATTCGCTACAATGCGCCGCCATGGCCAAACGCAGGCGGATTGGCATCTTCGGGTGGGGTGTCGTGGCGCCAAAATCTCCGGACATCGAAACATTCCAACGGAATCTCGAGCACGCCGACTCCTGGCTCACCCCCTTCCGCGGCTACGGTCAATCAAATTTCCTCGTCGGATATCCCGAGTTCGAGTTCGACACCTATCACGGCTGGTTCGACGCCCGCTTCCCTCCTGCGAAGTTCGGTCAGCTTAACGACAAGATGGGGCCGATGGTGAAGTACGCCATCGGATCATTCATCCAGTCGCTCGGCCAGAACCCCGGGATCGAAAGCTACCTGCGGTCGCTCGGAACGAAATGTCACGTCTATGTCGGCACCGGTCTCGGCGAGATGACCATCTCGACCGACGAAGCGATCCGCTTCGATCGTGCTCTGCGCCGCTGGAACGAGTTCTGGGGTGCGCCCGAGCGATGCGCTCCGCTCCGACAACACATCGAAGGTCCATCGGATCCGGCGGCTCCCCGCAATCCTGATGAGTTGAAGCTCGGCTCCGAAGCGTGGATCGACGCAAAACACGCCTGGGAATCGTACTGGGCGGAGCGCAGCGAGCAGTTGACGAAGTACCTGGCCGCCGCCGCGGCAATTCACTCCGAACCGGTGCCTCCATCATCCGGCTCGACGAAACTTTCGACGCTCCGCCAGAAACTGAATGGCATCCGGCAGCTGAACCGGACTTGGGGCTGCCCCGCAGAACCGTGGGCGGCCGTCTCGCCCAACCTCTTGTGGAACATCTCGAACATTGCGGCCTCGCAGATCTCGATGATCGGGAAGATCACAGGCCCGGCGTTCGCACCGGTCGCCGCGTGTGCGTCGTTCGGCATCGCCACCAAGATGGCGGTCGACGCCATCAACCTCGGCGAAGCCACTGCGGTCGTGGTCGGCATGACTGACCCTCCCCCGCATCCGCTGGTGATCTCGGCGTTCTACAACGCGAATGTCATCTCCGCCGACGCCGATGTGTCGCGGCCGCTCACGGGACTCAAGGGAACGCACGTTTCCGGCGGCTCGTGCGTGTGGATCGTCGGCGATGCCGAAGCGCTCATGGCGCAGGGATTCCGCCCCATCGGCCTGGAGATCGTCGGCGTCGGCACCTCTTCGGACGCGCATCACATCATCACACCGTCTAAAGCAGGCCCCCAGCTCGCCATGAAGGCCGCGCTCCAGGAAGTGCAGGCCACCGATGTCACCACCTGGGACATGCACGCAACCGCTACCCCGGGCGATGCGACCGAGATCGAGCACTCCCTGGAGATGCTTCATCCCGACGTCATTTTCACCGCGCGGAAAGGAACGTTTGGTCACGGCATGTCCGTGGGCGGCGGATGGGAGCTGACTGCTCAGCACCTCGGAATGGTTCGGGGAAAGCTCTATCCCGTCCCTCTCACCGAGGGCGAGTTGCATGCCGATGTGAAAATGCACTCAGCGAAGTTCGTCCAGACGGAAGGCTACGACGTGGCGAGCGGCTACTGCGGAAAGCTGAGCATGGGAATCGGCGGCGTGAACTCGTGCGTGATCAGCCGGCCGTGGGATCCACAATACGTGGAATCACATCTGAAAACAGCTGACCGCCCCAAAGCGTCGGGGCAGTGACACTGTCATTCCGAGCCGGCGGAACCCCGGAGGGGTGGAGCGCGGCGAGGAATCCGCCGCCACCCCGGGAGTGCGGGGGATCCCTCACTGTCCTCCGCCGCTCCGCGGCTTCGGCAGCTCGGGATGACAGACTTGGCTCGTGTCATTAGAAACGTGAGTGAGGGCTTCTACCCCCGTAGAAAACGGGCCCTTTCGCCCTCCCCGCCTTAAAATGTGCGCGTCCCGAACAACAACGAAGGAGGAGAAACGCACATGCGGATGAAGATCTGGTTCGCCACGGCACTGCTCGTCATTTCGACGGCGACAATCGCTCTCGCGCAGGAGATGAAGCACGAGATGTCGATGCCGCCCGAGCAGAAGGCAGCGATGGACGCGATGATGAAGGCGATGACGCCCGGCGACGCGCACAAGCTGCTCAACACAATGGCCGGCTCATGGAACGTGAAGGTCACGATGTGGATGGCACCGGGAGCCGAGCCCACGGTCTCCTCCGGCACCGCCGAAATCAAATGGATCCTCGGCAATCGCGATCTCGAAGAGCGGTTCCACGGAGAGTTCATGGGCATGCCGTTCATCGGCATCGGCTACACCGGCTACGACAACGTGAAGAAGGAGTACTGGGGAACGTGGATGGACAACATGTCGACCGGCGTCATGAAGATGACCGGAACGACTGCCGACCAGGGAAAGAGCTGGAAGTTCACCGGAACGAATGCCGATCCGGTGACTGGCAAGGACCAGGTCAGCGAGGAGCGCGTCACGATCGCCGACGCCGATCACCACGCCATGGAAATGTATGGTCCAGGGGCCGACGGAAAAATGTTCAAGATGATGGAGATCGCATACTCGCGGAAGAAGTGAGCCGCGGACCTGTAGGGACGCGCAGCAGCGCGTCCGCAGCTTTGTGCCCCGAGCGCGGACGCACTGCTGCGCGTCCCTAAAAAAACATTACGTTAGCGTGTATGAGCGGCCGGCGAGTCGATTTTGCCCGTATGCAACACGGAAGGAGCGGCTGCCTTTAGCCCGCAGCGATGAAGTCCGCGAGCGCCGCGGTCCAGGGGCGCATCGGCGCCAGTCCGAGCCGCTCGGATTCCAGGCAGCGCATCGGCGTGCAGCGTGGCCGGGGACTTCGCAACATTTGCGCCTCGGTTACTTGATCGATGAGCGACACGTCGGCGCCCGTCAGACGCGCCGCTTCCCGAGCAAACACGGCATATGAGCAAACGCCGTCGTTGACGATGTGATACGTCGCCGGCGGGCCTGTCCTCACGATCTCGTCGACGCGGCGGACCAGATCGGCAACGTACGTGGTGCTCGCCCAGATGTCGCAGATCGCTTTCACCCGCTCACCAGACGCGAGGCGCCGCGCAACGGTGCTGAGAAAGCTCTCTTTGCCTTCGCCGAAGACCCATGACGTCCTCACGATGAACGCGCGCTCGCATCGCTGCACGACCGCACGTTCACCTTCGAGCTTCGTGCGCCCGTACACGTTGACCGGCCGCGGCTCGTCGTCACTCGTGTAGAAATCCGATGGCTTTGTAGGGCACGACTGCGCCGTGCCGGTCCTCGTGCTCGTCCCGCCACGGTGACCCGCCCGCCCACCGGAATTCGGCACGGCGCAGCCGTTCCCTGCAGTCGCACGGGCGGCCGCCGCTTCCAGCGGCTGATCACTGGCTCGCGCCGCTCCGCGCTCGCCATCGAACACGTAGTTCGTACTGAAATGGACGATCGCGGCGCCTCTCTCACGCACCGCATCGGCAAGATGCGCCGGGCCGGCGACGTTCACCGCCTCGGCCAGCCGCGGATTCTCTTCACAATCGTCAACACCGATGACCGCGCAGTTGAATGTGACCTCGGGCTGGAGCTCGTGGATCACCCTGTTCACTGCAGATGCGTCCGTGATGTCGAGTTCCCGGTGGCCGAGCGCGAAGACTGTGTGACTCTGAAACTGTTCCGTCAGCGCGCGTCCCACGAGACCGTGCGCGCCTGTGATGAGGATGCGCATGCAATTCTTTCTCATCAGACCAGCATCCCAACGGCGTCATGCTCAGAGGCTGTCCAGAAACCCAGAGTGGAATGACACGAGCCAAGCCTGCCACCCTGTAGGGGCGCGCAGCAGCGCGCCCGCAGCTCTCAACGGGAGAGCGGGCGCACTGCTGTGCGCCCCTACAGCATAACGGGTCATTTCCGCTCCACCGGCG
>JADGOA010000018.1 GCA_017883215.1 Thermoanaerobaculia bacterium
TCCCGAACGCGCTGGCCAAGAGCGTGGTGCAGATGATTCAGCACAACTAACCCAGCAACCACTCCCCGATCAATCCGCCTAACTCGCGCTCCCGGCCCGAAAAGCCGTGGCTCGCGTCTCCCATGATCACGAGCTCGGCATTCGGCTTCGGGCCGAGGGCATCGGCGAGGATGCGGACGCAGGCGGGGACGTCGTCGAAGCAGAACTCGTCGCGGTCGCCGTAGACGAACAGCGCCGGCTTGCGGATGGCGCGAACGTAGCGGAAGCGCGGCTTGCGCGAGAGGCGAAGGCCGCGCAGCACCTCGAGGAACGGGAAGACGTTGTAGTCGCCGTCGGGATTGATCATGTCGCGCAGCGAGCGCCAGCTCATCATCGGAGCGATGGCGGCCGCGGGCGCGAGCTCGTCACCCCGATGCGCGGCGATTCTGTCGCGCGAACGCTCGAGCATCGCCCGGAATCGCCTTGGCCCGAGCTGCGCGTACAGCCCGCCCGTATCGTCACCGCCGGCCAGCAGAACGTACTTCCGGAATGGGTTGCGAGGCTTGTAGTGGTCGTACACCGCGATCTTGTTCGCCCCCGTGGAATGGCCGGCGAGGTAGAGCTCGCCGTATCCGCGCCGCCGCAGGAATCGCGCGGCGCCGTCGATGTCACGGACGCATTCCCGGATGATCTCGTGCGCCGCTCCGCCGGCGATGCTTCGCGACGTCCGACCGCGCCCAGCGCGCAACCTGCGCACCAGATGCGCCCCCCGATTGTTGAACGGCAGGAAGGCGAACCCGCCGGCGACGAGCTCCTCGGCCAGAAGATTGGTCCGTTTCGAGTCGAATATCGAGGCTCCGGCGGCGCCGTGCAGAAAGACCACCGCCCGCCGCGCCCGTCGCTCCGGCTCGTACAGAAGTCCGGCGAGCTCGACTCCGTCGGTGGCCTCGAACCTCACGAGACGGCAGAGGGGCTCGGTGTGATCTCGTGCTTTCGTTCGTCCCATCGCCAGTAGTTGTGCTGCGTCAGGTTGACGCCGCCGAGCCAACCCGACGGCGGATTCACGCGCGCGTAGTCGACGTCGCCGCGCAGAACGTTCTCCGCCGCCAGCGTGATCCGGAACAGCGCCTTGGGGGGGGAACCCGGAGCTTCATCCATCGTGAGGAGCGGTACGGTCGCCGTAGCCATGCGGCGCAGCGTTCGGAGAATGTCGCCGTCGCCGAATCCGAAGCGCGGCACGTCGACATTGAAGCGGTCGAAGAGCGAGCGAAAATCGGCGGCCCCTGCCACGACGATCTCGAGCATCCGCTGCTCGACGGCCCCGAGCCCGCTGCGGAGCGACGGAAAGCGCGACGCGTGCAGGCGCATGCCGTCGCGAAGGAACGGAAAGTCGGGGTTCTGCCGTTTCGTGAACCGGTTCAGGTCCATCGGATCGTCGGAGGTGAGAGCTGCCCACGCCTTCCGCGCCGCGCGGAGCATCGACGGCGTCACGGCAGACCGCGATTCGAAGAGCGCCGCCAGATCGGCCTGAGAGAGAGGCTGGGGATTCCAGACCAGGGTGAGGCGCCGGTGCTCGGCGAAACGCACCAGCAGCGAGAGGAGATTGGCCACACAGAACAGATCGTGCTCGAACCAGAGGACGATCTCGTCGTGCTTCATCGCCGCCGAAAGCGCCTCTACCTGCTCGATGAGCTCATGGCGCACGCGGAGCAGTTTCCGTCCGTACTCCGCGGCCAGGAACTGCGCGCGCAACTCGGTCGACGCCTCCGCCGTCACGGGCCCGTTGGCCAGAGCCTCCCGGAAAGCGAGATGCTCTCCCGGCAACTCTGCACGCCGAGCCAGCTCCGCCACCACGTCGCCGTTGTAGATGTGAATCACGCCGCGATCGTACCCGAAGTCGCGGGGAAACGGCGGCCACCGGCGACGCGCCGCCGCACCGCCGGCTACTGACTCCGGACTGTCACGTCGCCCGATGCATCGTCGATCTGCTCGAGGAACGGCAGCACCTTTCCCGAGCCGCTGATCGCCGACACATCGAGCTGGATGTTGCGGGGATCGCCGTACTCACGGCTCCAGGCGGATCGCGATCCAGGCGCGCGTGCGATTTCGGAGAGGCTCGTCGAGGATGCGCGCGGCACCGACGGTGACGTGCATAGCCGGCATCTTCAGGAGCGGCATCGGCGGACTGGAGAGGCCGGCTTCGACCCCGGCCATGCTGAGACGCGTGCCGAGTCGATGCTGGCGGTAGAAGAACCTTAGGGCGCCGGTCGTGGCGTTCGCTTCAACTCCTGTGTAGCGAGTGCCGGAGAGCGTCGCGGTCGGAAGGGCCGGGTCGAGGACACGATTGGCGACGGCGGAGCGGGGCACGATCGTGGTGGCAAAGCCGCCTAGCGTGATCGGGGCGTCCTCGCGTGCGCGATCGACCTCGGCGGCTCCGCCGAAGCGAACTCCGCCGAGGGTCACACCGGCGCTGCCTGTCGCACGGCTGTGCGGCGCGTCGCCCGCCTCGCCGCCGAGAGCGAGCGCGCCGTCGACCTTCGCCTGGCCGAAATAGCGGCGGGTTCGCAGCGAGGCTGCCGCAAACGTGAGATTTCTCGACTGACGGCCGCTCTTGCCGGAGGTGGAAATGCGACTGCCGAGCACGCCCGCCTCGGCGCTGAGCGTATGAAGCGCGGTGCGTGCATTCCAGGCTGAACGAACCTCGATTCCCTGCTGCCGCTGGTCGCGTTCACGCATGCCATAGATCTGTGCGGCGACGGAACCGGGCCAGCCGCGCCAGGTCGTCGCCAGCGTCGCGCCCCGTTGCGAAGCCGAGCTGCCGACCGCCGCCACGGCGATCGTGTCGAGCCTACCGACGACGTCGCCGAATCGCATGCCGACCTCCATCGTATGCGCCGCCGGGGCGTCGCTGCCGTTGAGGATGAGATCGGGCTCCTGGCGTCCAATGCCGTAGGGCCGCGGCGGCGGAATCGTGCGCGCCTGGAACTGCGTCGCCGCCGGCGGTACGGGCGGCAGGGCCGGTACGAGCGAGCGGGTGAACGCCTCGCGCGAAGGCGCCGGCACGACCTCGTTCAGAACGCGCACGGTGTAACCGTCCGGCTCGATCGACATGAAGAACAGCCGCCCGTCGGCAGAGGGGGCGGACTGGGTGGCACCTCCGGAGGTTCGCGTGACCGGCACGCCGGCGCCGCCCGCGACCACGAAATGATTGATATCAATGAATCCGCCGCGATAAACGGTCGCGAAGATGTCGTCGCTGGTGGGGCCCCACTCCGGAGCGACAACGCTGGTGTGCCAGTCGGCCGGAAACACCGTCTCCGCGCCACCGGCGGTCTCGCGGACGACCAGGTGCCAGCTTCCCGATGAATGCGCTGCGAAGGCGATGCGCCTCCCGTCCCGGCTGACGCGCGGGTGCGAGTAGACGCGGTCGAGCGACGGCTCCGTAAGCGGCCGCACGCCGCCGGTCGCCAGCATCACCACGACCAGCTGCGAAGTGCCGTCGCGCGTGCGCACCGCGACCACCTCACTGCCACCCGGAATCGGATCCGCCTCGGATACATCGCCGAGCCTCGTCACGCGCTTCACCCCTCCTCCGCCCGGAGACCAGAGGAAGAGATCGTGGTGCAGATCGCCCTCGCGATCCGGCACCCGGTGCCCGAACAGAATGCGCCCGTCAGCCATCCACCGCGGCGATTCAATATCGCCTCCATCGGGAAGCACGAGCTCGTGAACGGCTTTTCGCGGCAGCGGCTTCGAGTGGACCGGTGCGACATCCTCCGGATCGCGCGCCAGCACCTTCTTCAGCCGCTCTTCGAACTTCTTCTCCTCCTCGGCCGGCGCAGCGGTCGACCAGACGACCAGACGCGACGGCTTCGAGCGGCTGCGCAGAACGATGGCCATCTGCTTCCCGTCCGGCGACACTGCCGGATCGCCGCTGTCGCGGGAGGTCTCCTGCCACAGCTCTCCTTCGCGCAAGTCGCCGCGCGTTTCGCGATCGACCGTGACCGCGCGCTCGGTGAGCTCGGCGGTGAAGATTCCGTACAACCGCTGAGGCGAATCGCCGAAAACTCCTTCGAAGGCCTGATCGAAGCTGCGGCGTTGCCGGGCGCTCATGCGGGGCCAGAGCTTGCGCAGGCTGCCCGCGCCCGCGCGCGCTTCCAGCCACTCGAGATAGGCCGACCCCACCAGGTAGGCCATCGACATGCCCAGGAATCGCCGGTCGGATTGAAGCTGGGCGTACGAGGGAAGGCGGCCCGATTGCGCCCACTTGCGGAGAATCGACGCGCGAATCGTGCTGCTGGGACGGCCCGAGCCGGTCAGGCGGCCCTCCACGACGGTGGCATATCCCTCCGTCACCCAACGCGGAGCGGAGAGCGCCAGAGGTCCGATCGGGAGGATGTGCTCGAGTGCGCGATCGAGCGGGTTCCGCGAGGGGCGGACGAGATGGACCATGTGCGTCATCTCGTGCACGACGAGCAGGTCGATCCAGTTGCTGTAGTCGCCGATGATGTCTTCCGGCCCCGCAGGCTCGGCGAAGAGAACGATGCGCGGCGTGTCGAGGAGCGGAAAGGTCGCGCCGTTTGCCTGTGCCAGCGGGTTGACGACGAGGACGTCGGTAACGGGCGTGGGAGCGAAGCCTGTCTCCGCAACGACGGCGTCGCGGATCGACTCGAGCCGGGAGGCGGCACGCAGCGACCACGCTTCGTAGGCGACCGGATAGTGGAGGCGGAAATGCGCGGTCGTCACGCTCTTCCACTCGTCTGCCGGCGTTTGCGCGAGCGCGGATGTGGCGAAGAGAAACACGGCAAGAGCGGCGCACCCGCGGTTCATGGTGGCGTAGTTTACGCGCGGGCGCATTGGAGTGCGGACGTCCTCGTCCGCATGCGCCGGACGTCCTCGTCCGGCGCTTCGTCTTACCGCGGCACGAGGACGTGCCGCGGCTGCGGACGAGGACGTCCGCACTCCGGCTACAATCCGCTCGCCATGCACGTCCGCTCGTACGCGAAGATCAACTGGGCGCTGCGCGTGACTGGGAAGCGCGCGGACGGGTTCCACGATCTGGAAACGCTGTTCCAGACGGTCTCGCTCTCAGACGAGCTGACGTTCGCTCCCGCCGAGCGGCTCACCCTCAGCTGCAGCGAGGCGACGATTCCGGCCGGAGAATCGAATCTGGTGATTCGGGCTGCCCGGGCACTCGGCGCCCCTCCGGTGGCGATTCATCTGATCAAGCGGATCCCCGCCGGCGGAGGATTGGGCGGGGGCTCTTCGAATGCCGCGGCGACACTTCTGGCGCTGGACCGGATGTTTGCCCTCCGCACTTCCCCCGAGCGACTCCGGCAGATCGCGCTGGCCCTCGGTTCCGACGTGCCATTCTTTCTCGAGGGCGGAACCGCGTACGCGACCGGCCGGGGCGAGACACTCGTACCGCTCACGCCTTCACCGCGGATCGCCTTGCTTCTGCTCTTTCCGAGGGAGCGCGTCTCCACGCCCGACGCCTTCCGGTCGCTGAGGCGATTTTCGGAGCCGATCGGAATCGATCGCTACCGCGCGGTCGTCGCCGGCGATTTCCTGGCGAATCCGGACGTGCTGGCGAACGATTTCGAGGAGCCGGTGTTCGCGCGTTTGCCGCAGCTCCGGCTGCTGAAGGAACGGTTGTCGAGCGAGGGGGCGGCGTGGGCGGGAATGAGCGGATCGGGGTCCACGATCGTCGGCGCATTCCGCAGTGAAGCGGAACGCGATCAGGCCGCCGCGCGCTTCAGGGATTTGCGTGCTGAGCCGGCGACGTCTGGTCCGTTTGCGATCGCGGTTTCGGAGGGTTGATCCGCAGCGACTCCAGGCGGTGCTCGATGGCGATGCGGGCGCGCTCGATTGCCTTCTTGTCGTGCCACATGTTGTGGGCGAAGTTCGCGCCGAAAAAGAGGGCGTTGATCTCGAAGGAGAGCTGCTTCGGCTCGATGTCCGGGTCCAGATGACCTTCGAGCTGTGCCAGCTCCACCGCTTTCTCGATGGCGGCCATCCAGTCCTCCATCATGCGGGCGATGGCGTCGCGAACCGGCCCGCTGCGGCTGTCGAACTCGAAGGAAGCCGCGGCGAAAAAGCAGCCGCCGGGGAAGACGTCGCGGAGCACGTAATCGAGCCACGACCGGCAGATCTCGACAAGGCGCGGGTAGCCGCGCTCGGTCTGCAGTGCGGGGCGGAAAACCTCGTCGAGGAACCGCTCCCGCGCGACCTGAACGGTGGCGAGCTGCAACTCTTCCTTCGAGCCGAAGTGTGCGAACAGGCCGCTCTTCGACATGTGAAGATCGTCGGCCAGACGGCCGATGGTCAGACCTTCGAGGCCTTCGACCGATGCCAGGTCGACGGCGCGCTCGAGGATCGCCGCGCGAGTGCGATCACCTTTCATGCGTAGGCGTGCAGCGAACGGAGCAGCTTGGACTGCTCCTCGACGAAATCTTGACTCCAGGTGGCGGGGCGGCGCAACTCGGGGTCGAGCTTGACGAGAGTGCGCTCGCCGCGAGCGTACGGCCGGAGCTGGTCCTCGCTCGAGCAGAGGAAGCCGTAGCTGCAGCTGAACTCGTCGAGATGCTCGAGCCAGACGTCGATGCGGAGAGTGCCGGGGGCGGTCACGGGAGTGAGGTACTCGACGGTGAGGTCGCGGACGACGTTGACTTCGTCGCCGGCGCAATGCTTTCCGCGTCCTTCACCGGTGTGAAAGGCGTCGACGGCGTTGCCGATGTGGATGGCGAGCCGATCGTGAGGAAGAGATCCTTCGGGCGTGAGCTCGTCGAAGAAAACCGGACTGAGATAGACAAACTTGGGGTTCAGGCCGTCGTCGAGGATGGAATTGATCATCGGGTGCTCCTTCAAGGCGGGACCAAAATAGCACGAACGTTCGTTTCTGCCAAGTCACGGCTTGGTGACAGTCGCGCGCCTTCGCCGTCTTCGCGGCTCAGGACACCTCTGCGGTCCGCGGTCCGCCTTCACATCTCCGGCGCAACGCAGCAGCGGTAGTCGCGCGGGATCGACAGCGGTCGCACGCTCGCGTCCGTCGAGGCGAGCTCGAGATACGTCACTTCCAGCTTCTCGGCGCCGCGCGTGACCGTCACCTGGTGCGGCGGGAAGACCGGAGGATCGAAACCCATCCCGATGTCGCCCACCGTGCCGCTCGCAAGCCCGGCATCGCCGGCCACGAACTCTCCGCGCGCCGGAAAGCCGAACAGATCGAGCGCCCACAGTGCCGGAACGGTCTGCGGATCGAAGAAGCCGATGGAGCGCGCGAGCTCGGCGCTGCTCCCCTGCCAGGCGGTCCGATGCACGTGATCGAGGAACAAGACGCGATCGCGGTCTGCGGCAATCGTCATGGCCTCGGTTCCGATCGGCGTGTAGGCGGTGAGCTCCATCCGCTCCGTCTGCGGCTCGACGAGCATCTGCGCGCGGAAGGACTGGCTGCGCTCGCCGCTGGTCACGTGAACGCGCATGAGGCTGCGCAGCGCGTGGAGCGACGACATCTGCCGCTGGAGCTCGGGAATGACCGCCTCTCGCGAAGAGACGGTCAGCGGTTGCAGCGGCTGTTCGCGGCCTGCGGGCCGCGTGGTCCTGCACGCCGACAGGGCCGCGAGCGACGCAATGATCGCGGCAGCCGAAACGTACATCGCCCGCCTTCTCACTTCAGCGGCGCTGCGCCGCGGTCTGCGTGCGTTTCTCGGCGTCGGCGATCTTGGCGCGGATCTTCGCCTCGTCCTGCGGCTCGGGGTCCATCGTCAGGGCTTTGCGATACAGCGAGAGGGCGCGGACATAGTCGCCGCGCTTCGCCAGGACGTCGGCGAGATGCTGGTGGACGGTGGCGTCGCGCGGGAGCAGTCGGGTCGCATCGCTCAGGTACTTCTCGGCGAGATCGAGTTTTCCCTGTTGGAAGTAGACCCAGCCGAGCGAATCGATGTAGGCGCCGTTGCGTGGCTCGGAAGAGACCGCCTTGTTGAGCATGTCGGCGGCCCGGTCGAGGTTCACACCGGCTTCCGCCCACATGTATCCGAGGTAATTGAGTGTGGCGGCGTTATCGGGGTGCTTGTCGAGCAGTTGCAGGAAGACGCGTTCGGCAGCCTTCTTGTCGCCGCTGCGCTCGTAAGCGGATCCGAGGGCAAACTGCAGGTCGGGCTCGTCGGGTTTCGACTTCAGGGCCTCCTGCACCAGGTCTATGGCGCCCTTGGGATCGCCCGCCTGGATGAACGCCTCGGCGATAGAAACCGTGTTCCGGGTGCCGAATTTTGCGCCGGTGAGCGCCGCCTGTTGCGCCTTCTCCTTGTCGCCGGCGCGGATCAACATCTCCACGTAGCGCGCGTTGGCCACCGGATCGGACGCGTATTGCTCGACGATCGGCTGGATCAACGCCACCGCCTCGTTGTACTTCTTCTGTTTCTTCAGAGCCTCGAGGGCGATGTTGATCGCCTGCGAGTTCGGCTTGTCGTGGAAGATGAGGATCGGTTTCGCGATCAGGATGGCTTCGTCGTAGTTCCCCTTCTGCATGGCGATGTAAGCCAATTGGGTGTTCGCCAGTGTCTGCAGATTATCGGGAAGCTGGGGGATGGCCAGGAGCTGACGGAAGAGTTTCGCCGCTTCGTCATATTTGTGCTGCGCGTTCTGCGACAGGCCGAAGCTGGCCAGCAACTCCGGATCGTTCGGCGTTTGTTCGAGGAGGTGGCGGTAGATCTTGTCGGCCTCGTCGTAGCGCTCCAGATCGCTCAGCGCCTCGGCCGTGTAGAACTGCGAGCGGGTGTCCTTCGGATCGGCAGCGGAGATGGCCTTGAACGCAGCGAGCGCCTTGTCCGGCATGCCGCCGCGCAGGTAGTAGAAGGCCTGCTGTTTCTGCAGGTCGACGTTGGTCGGATCGTCGGAGATCATCGGCTGCAGGAGCGCCGCCGCCTTGTCCCACTGGTTTTCCTTCTGGTAGATGTCGATCAGCTGCATGACGGCCGGCGTGAACGTCGGGTCGAGCAGAATGGCGTGCTCGAGATACTGCTTCGACTCATCGCCGCGCCCGAGCTTGGTCAGTACCTGCGCGTAGTTGTAGTTGATGGCGCGCTGATCGGGAGCGCGCTCGAGCATCTGCGCCAGGATCTTCTCGGCCTCGGCGGGGCGTTCGGTGGCGATGTAGATCTGCGAGACGGCCATGCCGGTGGAGAGATCGTCGGGATTCAGCTTGAACGCGGCGCGTAGATGTTCGAGGGCCTCGTCCGCCTTGGCCCGGTTGATGCCGGCATGATCGAGCAGCATCCGTCCGAGAAAGCGCTGGGCGTCGTAGAAATCGGGCTTCTCGGCGACGACCTTGCGCAGCTCGGTTTCGGCCTGATCGGACCGGCCGGCGTCGATGAGCGTGGAGGCTCGCTCGAAGAGGAGGACCGGGTTCGAGGGATCCTTGGCGATGACCTTGTCCAGCAGCTTGAGGGCCTGATCGAACTTGCCCTCCGCCGCGGCCAGTTTCGCCTGGAGGAAATCGTATGAATCCGCGGCAGTCTGCTGAGCAACCGCGGCGGATCCGACGAGAAGCGTTACGGCAGTGAGGAGGAGAACCTTCTTCATTATCTTCATCGTAGCATTCGACTCCCGCCGCAGCCGGAGCTCAGCTGGAAGTAACTGCGCGGCAGCCCATTTCATGCCATATCGTGTCGAACGGCACCGAACTGTGCTAGAAAGCTGCTGGGGTCGGAGAGCCTGAATTGAGTTTGGAGCGACTCGAGATCACACCCTTTGCAGTGATCGTCGGCGAAGTTCTGCAAATGCGCAGGACGGGTTCGCTGACAATCGTTCGCACTCCGCCGCGGAAGGTGCTGTACTGGTCGCAAGGCGAGCTGGTCCTGATCACGTCGGAGTCGCGCGACGATTCTCTGGGCGAGTTCCTGGTGCGCCGCGGGATCCTGACGCCGTCGAGCGCGGCCCAGCTCGACACCGCCGACAGCACGGACGTGGTCCTGAAGTTCCATGAAACGGGACTGCTCGACCTTTCCTCGCGACAGACGCTGCTCCGCGAGTGGGTCAATTCGCTGTTCATTCCGCTGTTCTCCCTGGACGAAGGAACCACAGCGTTCAACGACGAGACGGCGATCGATCCCGACAAGCGCGTGTTCCTCCAGTCGACGGCTGCTCTGGTCCTGGAGGGCATCCGCTCGATCACCAACGGTCTCGTGCTGCGCCGGTCGCTAGGCGACCTGAAGAGGGAGATCGAGGTGGCGCGCGACAGCCGTTTCACGATCGAAGGAGTTCCGCTGACCGAACCGGAGCGGGTCATCGCATCGCACCTGACCGGCCCGCAGACGATCGAGGCTTTTCTCCGGCGCTTCACCAATGATTCGGTGACGGCGGCGCGGGTCGTCATCGGCATGCTCGCACTGGGAATCTTCGGCGACGTCGGCTACCAGCAGCAGCAGCAATCCCCCTCGAGCGCGAGCATGGACGAGATGCAGCGCGACCTCGAACTGCTCGCCGCCATCGGGGCGAACGACCAACGCTCCCTGCGGGCAGTGGCGTTGTCGCGGCAGATCCGTTCGATCGATCACTACACGCTCCTCAACGCACCGCGCGCGGCAACGCGAACGCAGATCGTTGCCGCCGGCGAGGATATGAAGAAGCGCTACGACCCCGACACCTATCCGCCGGTGGTTCGCGATGCGGTGCTCACCATTCTCCGGCACATCGATGACGCAGTGCAGACGCTGAGCGACCCGACCCGGCGTAGCTCGTACGACAAGCTGTTGCAGGCACCGTCCAGGCGCGGGGGCATAGACGGAGGCATCCAGCAGCGCATCACCCAGCGCTCCATCGCCAGCCAGAACTTCGCGAAGGCCCGCGAGCTGACCATCAGCGGCGACTATTACGGCGCCATCGTCCTGCTCAAACAGGCGGTGCAGTACGCGCCCGACCTGACCGAGGCATGGTTTCTTCTCGGCACGTGTCAGGAACGCAATCCGAAGTGGCGCCGCGAAGCCGCGGAGAGTTACCAGATGGCTCTCTCGCTCGATCCCAATCACGTCGAGACCTTGATCTCCCTCGGTGATCTCTACCGCAGCGAAGGAATGACCGGCCGCGCCCAGACCTGCTACGAGGACGTGCTGAAGATCCGACCCGAAAACGCGATCGCGGCGAAGCGGCTGAAAGAGATCAAGCGCCGCTGACGCTCGACCGGGAGCGGCGGTACAGCAGCATCGCCACCGCGGCGATCAATGACAGAAGCGTCGTGGCGACCCCGGCCGTGATCATCGGATCGCGATACCTGATGCGCGTCAGTCTAGCAACCTTCGCAGCTCTGGCTTTCACGCGGTGGCGCCGCGCCGGAGCGCCGTGCCACGCCCTACATCAAATCGAGCATGATCTTGTCGAGCGCCTCGCGCGGCGGGCGCGTGCGCTCCAGCGGCAAGGTGTTCAACGGCTCGTCGGTCAGGTGCAGCAGATCGATGAAGCTCTTCTTCTCCGGCTGCAGGTACACCAGCCCGGTGAGCATCTGCCCCTCGATCTCCGCCTTCTTGAGCCTGACCAGGGCATTGGTGGCGTCCGAAGGATCGTAGTCGTCTTCGATTTTCTTCAGAACGATCCGCGAGCCGTCGTGCATCGTCACTTCCTTCACCTGCCCCGGCTCGTAATCGACTTCGATCTGCTCGTACGACGGCACGAAGCCGATCTGATGGAGCAGCTCGTCGTGTTCCTTTGCATAGGTGTAGCTCTTGGTCGAGCCGTCGTGGTTGTTGAAGGTGACGCACGGCGAGATCGCGTCGATGAACGCCAGGCCGTTGTGAGCCAAGGCCGCCTTGAGGATGTTCACCATCTGCTTGGGGTCGCCCGCGAACCCTCGCGCCACGAAGCCGCATCCGAGCTGCACGGCGAGAGCGCAGAGGTCCATCGGCGGAAGATCGTTGATCACCCCGGTCTTCAGTTTCGATCCCTCGTCGGCGGTCGCCGAGAACTGCCCCTTCGTCAGGCCGTACACGCCGTTGTTCTCGACGATGTAGATCATGGGGATGTTGCGGCGGATCATGTGCATGAACTGGCCGAGGCCGATGGAGGCAGTGTCGCCGTCACCGGAGACACCGATGCCGCGCAGGTGGTGGTTGGCGAGAATGGCGCCGGTGGCGATGGCGGGCATGCGGCCGTGGACGGCGTTGAAACCGTGGGCGCGTGAGAGGAAGTACGCAGGAGTCTTCGAAGAGCAGCCGATGCCGGAAAACTTCGCCACCATCTCCGGCTTCACGCTCATTTCATAGAAGGCGCGGACGATCTGATTGCTGATGGCGTCGTGGCCGCAGCCGGCGCAGAGCGTCGATCTGCCGCCCTGGTACTCCGCCGCCTTCAGGCCGAGGCGATTCTCTTTCGGCACTTCGGTGGTTCCGATTTTCAGTGTGCTTTCGGCCATGATCAGTCCTCCACCCTCGGCGAAGCCGTTCCCGGAATGCCCGCTGCCGGCGCATCGCCCGCGTGAGCGTCGGCTCGGATCAACAGCAGCGGCTCGGGATGCTCGGTCGTCGCTTCCATCTGCAACACGGCATCCGTGATCGTCCGCGCGTCGCAGGGCAGGCCGGTGTAGTGCAAAATTTTCCGGATCTTCTGCTGGTCCGCACCGACTTCGAGTTTGATGATGTCCCCCATCTGTCCATCGCGATTCTGCTCGACGACGTAGACCCGGTCGTGAGCGGCCACGAAGCTCTTCAGCTCGGCGGTCAGAGGCAGCGCGCGCAGGCGCAGGTAGCTCGTCTCGATGCCGTGCTCGCTCCGCAATTGATGGCGCGACTCCTCGATCGCGTAGTCGGTCGTGCCGAAGGCGATGAATCCGATGCGCGCGCCATCCCTCGAGTCGACCACCGGCTTCGGGACGAACAGCTTTGCGGTCTCGATCTTCTTCGCCAGCCGATCGACGAGCGTCTTGTAGTCCTGCGGCCGCTCGGAGTATCGCGCGTTGGCGTCGTGGCCGGAGCCGCGGGTGAAATACGACGCCATCGGATGATCCGTCCCGGGAAGCGTCCGCCACGGAATGCCGTCGCCGTCGATGTCGCGGTACCGGCCCCAGTCGCCTTTGAGCTCCTCGAGCCGCGCTTTCGTCAGCACCTTGCCGCGCCTGATCGGCTTCTCCGGATACTTGAAAGGATCCGACATCCAGTTGTTCATCCCCAGATCGAGATCCGAGAGCACGAACACCGGCGTCTGGAACTCCTCGGCCAGGTCGAGAGCCTCGATGGCGAAGTCGAAACACTCGCTGACGCTCGACGGGATGAGCACGATGTGCTGGGTGTCGCCGTGCGAGAGATAGGCGACCTGGTTGATGTCTCCCTGCGCGGTGCGCGTCGGAAGACCGGTGGACGGGCCGACCCGCTGGATGTCCCACACCACGCCCGGAAGCTCCGCGAAATACCCGAGGCCGATGAACTCCGCCATCAGGGAGATGCCCGGACCGGCCGTTGCGGTCATCGACCGCGCCCCCGCCCACCCTGCGCCCAGGACCATGCCGACCGCCGCCAGCTCATCCTCCGCCTGGGCGACGGCGAACGTCGCTTTGCCGTCCTTGTCCACCCGGTGATGGCGCAGGTACTCGATCAGAGACTCGCAGAGCGAGGATGACGGCGTGATCGGGTACCAGGTCACGACCGTGACGCCGCCGAACATCGCTCCGATGGCGGCGGCAGCGTTGCCGTCGACGACGATCTTCCCGGCAGTGGCGTTCATCCGCTCGATCCGCCAGAGGTTCTGCTTCGGCAGGTTCGCGCGGGCGAACTCGATTCCCTTGTCGATCGCGGCGACGTTGGGGTCGATCGCTTTCTTCTTCCCTTTGAACTGCTTGTTGATCGCGGCGAGGATCTCGTCGCGTTCGATTCCCATCAGCTCGGCGATGACGCCGACATAAATCATGTTCGTCAGCAGCTTGCGGAGGCGCGAATCGTCGCTCAGCGCCGTGGCCAGTTTCGCGAACGGGATCTCGAAGAATATGACGTCGTTGCGCACCGATTTGAGGCTGAGCGGCGCGTCGTAAATGCAGATCGCTCCCGGAGGAAGGGCGGCCACGTCTTCACGTCCGGTCTGCGGGTTCATGCAGACCAGGATGTCGACTTCTTTCTTGCGGCCGATCCAGCCGTCTTTGTTTGCCCGGATCGTGAACCACGTCGGAAGGCCGGCAATGTTCGACGGGAACATGTTCTTGCCGCTGACCGGCACGCCCATCTGAAAAATCGAGCGCATCAGCACGTTGTTCGACGACTGCGAGCCGGAGCCATTGACAGTGGCGACGTGGATCGTGCAGTCGTTGACGATCGGTTCGCCGCCGGAGCGTACGGGTTCGAGAACCGCCGTCGCGGTTTGGGGTTCGGGCACGGGAGTCTCTCCTTTTTTGGTTGGTGAGCGAAGATTGTAACGCGGGAGCCGAGAGCGCGAGGCGAGCTGGTGTGTGGGCAATCGTTCACGCTCATGAGTCACGGGTCACGGGGCGGCGGCTTTGACCGGAGGGGACGGCCGAAGTCGATGTGCGCACCGGCCGCGGGATGTGACATCACAATGGACCCTCTCCTGCCGCTGTATTCTTGGCGTGGCCCTTTCGTCCTCGATCTCGTCGGAGCCGGATCGCCTCGCGCCTCGATGTCGCTGAAGTCTGATCGCAGCAGGAGGTCTCATGCCGTTCTTTCGAGGGTCCCTGGCTGTGGTTCTCCTCCTCGTTGCAGCGGGACTCCGCGCGCAACCGGAGCCTGCGGCAACCGTCCATCCGGAGAGCTGGCCGAAGGTCGCTCCCGCCATTCCTCGCGACGCGAAGCTCGAAAAGCGGATCGACTCTCTTCTCCGCAAGATGACGCTCGAGGAAAAAGTCGGTCAGGTGATCCAGGCGAGCATCACCGCCGTCACCCCGGCCGACGTGAAGACATATCACCTCGGCTCGGTGCTCAACGGCGGCGGCGGATGGCCGGGCGACGTCCGTAAGGCGGCGCCCCGCGACTGGCTGGCCATGGCGGACGCCTTCCATGACGCCTCGATGGACGGCTCCGGCGGCGGCACGCCCATTCCGATCATCTGGGGCCTGGATGCCGTCCACGGCCACAACAACATCGTCGGGGCGACCCTGTTTCCGCACAATGTCGGCTTAGGCGCGACGCACGACCCGGACCTGATCCGCCGGATCGGCGAGGTCACCGCGGCGGAGATGACTGTCACCGGCGCCGACTGGAACTTCTCCCCCACCGTCGCCGTGGCGCGCGATCGCCGGTGGGGGCGGTCGTACGAGAGCTACTCGGAGGACCCGGCGCTCGTGGAGACGTACGCGGAGAAGATGATCGAGGGGCTGCAGGGCAAACCAGGGACGTCCGGCTTCCTGGCGCGTGGCAAGGTCGCGGCCACGTCGAAGCACTTTCTCGGCGACGGTGGGACGACGGGCGGCCGCGATCAGGGCGACACGAATGCAAGCGAGGCCGCGCTCCGGGACATCCATGCCGCCGGATACCGCGGGGCGTTGCGGGCGGGAGTGCAGGCGGTGATGGCCTCCTACAGCAGCTGGCAGGGCGTGAAAATGCACGGCAACCGCGCGCTCCTGACCGACGTGCTCAAAGGGCGCCTGGGCTTCGACGGCATCGTCGTCGGCGACTGGAACGGTCATGGCCAGGTGCCGGGATGCACGAACGGAAATTGCGCAGCGGCCTTCAATGCCGGCGTGGATATGTTCATGGTGCCGGAAGAGTGGAAGGCGCTCTACACGAACACGGTGGCGCAGGTGAAATCGGGCCAGATTTCTCGCGCGCGGCTCGACGATGCCGTCCGCCGCATTCTTCGCGTGAAGATGCGTGCCGGTCTGTTCACCGCCGGAAAGCCCTCGCAGCGGCCCGGCGGCGGGGACGTGGCGAAGCTCGGATCGCCCGCTCACCGCGAAGTGGCGCGGCAAGCCGTGCGCGAGTCGCTCGTCCTGCTGAAGAACGACAACGCCGTGCTGCCGATCCGCCCGCAGCGCAACGTCCTGGTCGCGGGCGACGGGGCCGACAACATCGCCAAACAGACCGGCGGCTGGACGCTGACATGGCAGGGCGACGGCAATTCGAACGCCGATTTCCCCGGTGCCACCTCCATCTGGAGCGGCATTCGGCAGACCGTCGAAGCAGCAGGCGGACACGCCACCCTCAGCGCCGACGGCAACTTCGAGATCAAGCCGGATGTCGCCATCGTCGTCTTCGGCGAAAACCCCTATGCGGAGTTCCGCGGTGATCTGGCCACGATGGCTTACGACAATGCGAACGACCTCCAGCTCCTTCGCCGGCTGAAAGAGGCGGGCATCCCGGTGGTCTCACTCTTTCTCTCCGGCCGTCCACTCTGGGTCAACCCGTATCTCAATGCCTCCGACGCCTTCGTCGCCGCCTGGCTGCCGGGCACCGAGGGCAACGGCGTCGCCGATGTCCTATTCACCGCAGCGGACGGCAGCGTCCGTCGCGATTTCCAGGGCCGCCTCGCGTTCTCGTGGCCAAAGCTGCCGGCTCAAGGAGTGCTCAATCGCGGCGAGAGCGGATACGACCCGCTGTTCGCACTTGGATACGGACTCGAGTATGCGGACCGTGTGACGGTGCCGAAGCTCTCGGAGGACACCGGCGGGCTCACCGCAGCACGAACGGGCGTTTATTTCTCCGGCGAGTCAGTTCCGCCGTGGCAGCTGTTCATCGACGACGCAGCGAACCTTCCGACGCGAGTCGCGGCGGCAGGAACGAGCTCGCGCCGCACGGTCACGGTCGAGCTTTTGCGGCGCAGCGGTGCCTCCGATGCGCGGATCGTGACCTGGAGTGGCGAAGGTCGGGGCGACGTCTACCTGGCCGCAGAACAGCCGGCCGATCTGACACGGGAAGCCAACGGGGAGATGGCGCTGTCCTTCGAGGTGTCGATGCGAAAGAAACCCACCCACCCGGTGACGCTCGGTGTTCGATGCGGCCCGAGATGCGGCAGCGACGTCGACGTGACACCGCTCATCCGCGATCTCCCGATCGCCGAATGGGGCCACATAGCGGTCCGTCTGCGCTGTTTCGCCGGCGCTGATCTGCGCCGGATCGATACGCCGTTCCGCTTGTCGACCGACGGCGAACTGGCGATGGCGGTCGGCGAGGTGAAGCTCGCCGCCTCCGATGCATCGGCGAAGTGTCCGCAGTGAAATGACGAGCGTACGTGATCCCGCGGCGCGAAGCGCTTTGGAGTGCAGCGACAGCGGTCGCCGCACTCCAGGGCGCGGCTGCGCCGCGCGTAGGGAGCGAATGATGCGGAGCGGGAAAGTCCTTCTGCTGGGCGCCGCGCTTCTGCTCGCCGCCTGCGGTACGACGCAACCCGCTCGCCCGCCGCGTTACCGGATCATCGCCTACGTCCGCGGGCGCGCCGACATCCCTCGCATCAGCGCACAGAAGCTGACGCACGTCAATTACGCGTTCGGCGTGGTGGACAACACCGGCGAGGTCCATCTCAAGACCGCCGACTCGTTGCGCCATCTGCGGCAGCTGGAGGCGCTCAAGACGAAAAATCCCCACCTGAAAGTGATCCTCTCGGTCGGCGGCTGGGGCGCCGACAACTTCTCCGACGCAGCGTTGACGGACGCCTCACGCCGGAGGTTCGCGGCGAGCGCCATTCGCTTCGTCACGAGCTACGACCTCGACGGCATCGATCTCGACTGGGAGTATCCCGGCCAGCGAGGCCCGGGGATCAAGTTCCGTCCGGAGGACAAGCAGAACTTCACGCTGCTCCTCAAAGACATTCGCGAACGCCTCGATGCGGCGAGCGACGAGCAGCATCGCACCGGCGGGGATCGCTATACGCTTTCCATCGCCTCGGCGGCCGGCCGCTACTTCGATCACACCGAGATGGACCGCCTTCACGTCTACCTCGACTGGATCAACGTGATGACTTACGACTTCTTCGGCAGTCACTCGCAGACGACCGGTCATCACACAGCGCTCTATGGGGGCGGATCGCTTCACGGCAAACCGCTCCCGTCGGCGGCGGCGTTCGTCGAGCAACATCTCGCCGCCGGGATTCCTCCCGAGAAAATCGTCGTCGGTATAGCCTTCTACGGCCGCGGCTGGACCGGCGTCACCGCGGATGCGAACGGCCTCCATCAGCCCTACGCCGGCTGGACCGTCAATTACTCCTATTCAACCATCGAGCGCTCGCTCATCGGGCAGCAGGGCTTCACCCGTTACTGGGACCGCGCGGCGCATGCGCCGTACCTCTGGAGTCCGTCCCTGGGAGTGATGATCTCGTATGAGGACCCGCAGTCCGTCCGCGAGAAAGCCCGGTTCGTGAAGCGCCACCGGTTAGGCGGGGTGATGTACTGGGAGCACAGCCACGACCCAGCCGAGGTCCTTCTGGATGTGCTCTACCGCAACCTTCGCTGAGACCGATGGAGCGGTAATGAACCTGTAGGTGATGAGCCACGCCCGCCGTGACGAACACCAGTGCCGCGTTCCAGTTGATCGCCACCTCGTTGCCCGAATAGGACTCCTCATCGTCGACGTACGCTCGCGCCGGCGGAATGTTCTTCGGCAGCCGTCGCAGCGGCGGGTCCTGCCGATCGCCGTTCGGTCCTCCGGCCAGGAGTCCCGGCCAGGGAGCCGCTACGCCATCGCTTCCGCTCGGCCGGTGATGCGGGTGCAGGACCGCGTTCGAGCCGAGGCCCGTCACCCAGGACAGAGAGAACGTGTTGCGCCCCAGCAGGTAGTGCAGGACGTCGAGCGCACTCTCGACGTAGCGCCGTTCCGGCTTGATCTCGTTCGCGATGAGGAGCTGCAGCGCGTAATTCGCGGCAACGGCGTTCGATCCCCACACGTAATCAGCGCGCGTCAACGGGATCCGATACGGATGGCGCTCTGCGCGTTCGACGATGGCGTCCGCGGCTGCAAGCGATCGGTCGCGGAGGGTCCGTAAGACCCGAGCATCACCGTTGCCGCCGAGAACGTACGTCCACGCCGCGAGCGCACCGACGCTTTTCCATGAAGGCGGCGCCGCTGCGTCGATCGCGAGGGCGGCCTGACGCGCATGCGCGAGGAAATACGCGTGCGCATCCGCGAGCTGGGCCGTCCGCCACAACTCGGCAGCCGCCCACAGCCGCTCGTCGTCGCAGTTCCTGTCGTCGTAGCCGCCGGTGGCGACACCGCGAGGATTGACGAACACCACGTTCGGATAGACCTTCAGCCACGCCCACGCGTGCTTCGATGCGTGCAGCGAACGCTCCGCGAAAGCCGGGTCGAAGGGTCTGTAAACACGCGCTGCGATGGCCATGACCGCCGCGAAATCGGCCGTGGCGCAGGAGCTCTTGTACGGGCGTGCGCCCGTTCCCATGACATAGCTGATCGAGCGGTCGTCCTGCGGCTGTATGAACGGCGGAAAGCGCTCGCTGGTCTGTTTGTGCCAGACGCCGCCGTCCTCGTCCTGCATCGACAGCATCCAGTCGAGATTCCAACGAATCTCGTCGAGCAGGTCCGGTGTTCCGTTCGCCGACTCCGGAATCGAGAGATCAAGTCGCGAAAATGCTTCCGGAAAGAGCTCCCACGCCCACAGAAGCGTCCCCGTGCTGATCCCGGAGTTCACGACATAGCGACCGTAATCGCCTGCGTCGTGCCAGCCGTGCGATTGCGGCCGTGTTCCGCTTCGCCCGGACGAAGCGTGAAACGCCTCCTTCGTATGACAGACCGGATGCGCGTAGCCCGGGAACTCCGGCCCGAGATCGACAGCGGTGCCGCAGCGCTGGCCGTAGTACGACCGCGTCGCCAGACGGAGAAGACGTCCGTACGGATCGGCGGCTACCTCGAAAGGCCAGCTGCGTCCGACGCCGTCGGCGCGCAGCTCGTAGCGGC